>JALYZS010000350.1 GCA_030948745.1 Vulcanimicrobiota bacterium
GTCGAGCGCTGCAAGCGGCCTGCCGTCGATCGCCGGATGCCAGATATTCCCCGCGAACAATCCATGGAACACGGATATCTCGAGCGCTCCAGTGGATCCCAACTCTGCCAACTATTTGGCGCACATGAATGCCTCGACGAAGAATCTGCATCCGGATTTCGGCTCGAACCCGACGTACGGAATTCCTTACATCACCGTGCCTGGAACGCAGCCGCGCGTACCGATGGGCTTCACCTATGCGAGCGAGAGCGATCCGGGGCCGTATCCATTTCCAGCGAATGCGCCGGTAGAAGGTGGTCCCGGTGCGAGCGGTGATCGCCACGTGCTGGTCGTGGACCGCGACCACTGCGTGCTGTACGAGACGTTCTCGTCCTTCTACGTTGGTCCGGGTTGGAACGCGGGGTCAGGCGCCGTCTTTCATTTCAACACGAATGCGTTGCGGCCAGATCACTGGACATCCGCGGACGCGGCCGGCTTGCCGATCTTCCCCGGCCTGGTGCGGCTGTACGAAGTGCAGCAAGGCGCCATCTTGCATGCCCTGCGCTTCACGGTGCACAAGACCCAAAAAGGCTTCATCCATCCGGCGACGCACTTCGCGAGCAGCTCAGCCGATCCGAACGATCCGCCGATGGGTTTGCGCCTGCGGTTGAAGGCGAGCTTTGACATCGCACATTTCACCGGTGAATCGAAGATCGTCCTCGTCGCGCTGAAGCGTTACGGGCTGATCGTCGCGGACAACGGCTCTGATTGGTTCATCACGGGCGAGACCAACACGAACTGGAACGACAACGACCTCAACCAGCTGAAAACGGTGCCGGCGAGCCAGTTCGAAGTCGTGCAAAGCGGTCCCATCATCCACTGAACCGCGCGAGCGGAATTCGCCTGTCGGGCAAGAACGCAATAGCATCCCACCCCAGGAGAACCATCCGTATGCGTTTCAGACCGGCCATCCTATTTTGCGCGCTCGCGTGTGTTGTTTTGACCTCGCCGTCCTACGCGCTCGACGCCGGCGATGCTGCACCGCCGGTCAACGCGCGCTCGGTGCTGGGCGGGAAGACCGTGCACTTCGACCTGCAGCAGGCGCTGCGCCATCACGCGGTTGTCCTGTACTTCTTTCCTAAGGCATTCACCCAGGGCTGAACCATCGAGGCGAAAGCCTACGCCGCCAGGTTGGCGGACTTCGAAAAACTCGGTGCGACGGTCGTCGGCATCTCCCCCGATGACCTAGCCACACTCGCGCGCTTCCAAAAATCCGCGGCGGCGCCGCAGCGTTTCGTCAGCGACCCCGATCTTCGCTTCGCGACGGCGTATGGGGCGAAGATGACCGAAGGCGGGGACACGTTCGCGAAACGCCAGACCTTCGTCATCGGCGCCAATGGCAAGATCTTGCTCAGCGTGCTCGATTGGAGTCCGCTGTCGAACGTGAACAAAGTCTATGCTTGGTTGAAGGTGCACCCGCAGCATTGAGCTGGTTGCTTCTTGGTGCTGTCGCCGCGGCGGGGCTCGCGGGTTTGCTTGCATTGCGAAGCGCACTGCGCGCCGGCACACCCCGCAACATCGGTCAGGATGCTCCGCAGATCCGCGCAAGCGCAGCGAGGCAAGGTGAGGCGGCCGTTTTTGACCTGCGCGAAGCGCTCAAGGCACATGCCGTCGTGCTGTATTTCTTCCCGCAAGCGTTCAGCGCCGGCTGAAAGGTGGAGGCGAAAGCCTATGCCGCCAGGTTGGCGGAATACGGCGCGCTTGGCGCGGAGCTGGTCGGGGTATCGCCAGACGAAGTGCAGACGCTCGTCCGATTCCAAAAGGATATGGGCGTGCCCCAGACGTTCGTGAGCGATCCCGGCCGTTCGATCATCCGGGCCTATCAGGCCGGGCTCGGCGCGGCGGGCGCAACGACTGCGAAGCGCGTCACGTTTGTCATCAGTAGAGAGGGAAAGATCGTTTACACCGTCTACGACTGGAACCCGCTCACGAACGTTGGCAGCGTCACGCGCTGGCTCAAGGAGCACCCGCAAATATGACATCGCAGCCCCACTGCCAGATCACTTCGCTCACCTCGCGCATCCTCGCAGTTGGCCTGCTCGTGATGCTGTCATCCGCGGGCATCGCAGCTGCCGCTCCACCGCCGCAAAACGGTGCAGCTGCGCCGGCGTTTTCGCTGTCGTTGGCCGCCAATGGGCGCGGATCCGTGTCGTTGCGCCAACTCCACGGGCACGCTGTCTACATCAATTTTTTCGCCACCTGGTGCCAGCCGTGCAAAGCCGAGGCGCCGGCGATCGCGCATCTCGCGCAGGAATTCGCGAAGCACAACGTCGTCGTGCTCGGCATCGATGAGCTGGAGACGGAGAGCGCGGCGCGCGGATTTGCGCTGCAATACAGATTGCCATATCCCATCGCGGTCGATGGCGGCGGTGACGTCGGCGGCAATTACGGGCTGATCGGCCTGCCGTTGCACGTGTTCGTCGGCGCCGATGGCCGGGTCGTCATGCATCGCGAAGGCGAGATGACGCCCGCGCAGATCCGCGCCGAGCTTCTCAAGATCGGTCGCTGA
>JALYZS010000366.1 GCA_030948745.1 Vulcanimicrobiota bacterium
CACCTCGACCGTCAACACGAACGACCGGCCGAGTTTCTGGGAAAAGGCTGTCGCGCGTGCTGCACCGCCGGCCGGCATTTCGGGGATGCGCTGCCGCGGCGAGACGGCGGGGAGGGACGGCCGTGCAACCGGAGTGTGGATGCGGACGCGGCTTGTCAAAGCTGCCGCCATCGCGCGCGTGTGTTCGGGCGTGGTGCCGCAGCAGCCGCCGATGATGCTCGCGCCGAGGGCGGCGAAGCGCTGGGCGAATTCCTTGAAGTAAGCGGGCGACGATTGATAGATCGTGCGGTCGTCGAGCTGATGAGGATAGCCGGCGTTCGGCATGACGCTGAGCGGCAGGTCCAAAGCGCCGGCGATGGGCGCCAGCGCATCGTAGACCACTTGCGGACCAACCGCGCAATTGATGCCGATCGCATCCGCGCCTGCGTCTGCAACTGCCTGCCAAGCGTCCAGCAACGGATCGCCACCCGGCGTCTTGCCATCTTCGACGACGGAGAGCGAGGCCAAAAGCGGCAGGCGGGGGGCCGCCTCTTGCGCGGCCGCGATGGCGAGCAGCAACTCGCGCGTGCTGCCGAACGTCTCCAAAAGAAGCAGGTCGGGCTGGCCGCTTGCCACCGCCGCGATGTGCTCGCAGAAGATATCGCGCGCCTCTGCGTCGCTCACGCTGCCCAACGGTCGCAAGAGCGCACCCAGCGGGCCGACCGAGGCCGCCACGTATGCCTGGTCTTTTGCCGCGCTGCGCGCCAAGCGTATCCCGGTTTCGTTGATCTCGAGCAGTCGCGGCTTGAGCTCGTGCGGCGCGAGCTTGACCCGGTTGGCGGCGAACGTATTGCTGGCGATGATCTGCGCCCCCGCCTCGACGTAGTCGCGGTGCGCCTGCGCTACAGCCTCGGGCTCCTCGACGTTGAGCAGCTCGACGCACGTGGCGACTTCTGCGTTGCGCGCGAACAGCAGAGTGCCCATAGCGCCGTCTGCCAGGAGCAGTTCATCTTTCCAACGCGTGGTCAAAGCTGACATCATCCGGCATGTTCGCGGGCGAATCGCCGAGCCCTTACGTCACGACGCGCCCAACCCTAGGATGCAAAACATGCCGGGCCGAAGGCAGGCCAGGTATGAGCGCACATGCCGGCAGTTCCCTGTTCGTCTCCGCTGATATGGAAGGCTGTGCGACGCTCGTGCACTGGGATGAGGTACGTCCAGGCGCCAGTGCGGCCTACCGGCGCGCCTGCCGGGTCTACACCGACGAAGTGAAGGCAGCAGTGCTGGGCGCTTTTGACGCAGGTTATGGGAGGGCTGTCGTCAACGACGCCCACTCCAAGATGCGCAACCTTCTCCCCGAGCAATTGAGTACTCGTGTCGAGCTCGTGAGCGGCTCCTTCAAACCCCATTACATGCTGCAGGGCTTGGCGGGCGGTGGCTTTGCGGGCGCGTTCTTCGTCGGCTATCACGGCGCGGTCGGCGATGCGGAAGCGGTCATGGGCCACACGTATAGCCCGCGCGTGATATTTTCGTGCCGCCTGCAGGGCGAGACCGTCAGCGAGCTGGCCATCAACGCGGCCCTGAGCGGCGAGTTCGACGTGCCCGTTCGGCTGGTGTCGGGCGACGAAGCGACGGTGGCGGAAGCGCGGCGCGTACTGCCCTGGGCGGTCTGCGTCGAGACAAAGCGCAGTCTGAGCTACTACGCGGCGGATTGCCTCTCGCCGTCGGTCGCCTGCGCAGCGCTGCGCACTGCCGCCGCGGAGGCCGCCCGCTCCACCGAGGCGCGCCCTCTGCGACTGACGCCGCCCATCTCGCTCGAAGTCGACACGAGGCTCACCTCGCAGGCCGACGCGATGGGCTGGGTCCCGGGCTTTGAGCGTTTAGGTCCGCGAACGGTCGCCTTTCGCGGGTCGAGCATGCTCGAGGCCTATCGCGCACTGATGACCATCATCTACCTCGGATCGACGGCCTGAGCGGTGGACGAACGCAAGCGCTCGTGGTTTGTGATCATCGTCTTCGCGGCGCTCGCCATAGCGGGCTACGTGTGGTTCTTGAAGCCATACCTCGCGACGGAGCCGCAAGTCGACAAGGTGCTCAACGCCAGGAGCACGTGGACGGTTTCGATGCAGCGCTATCTGACGCATGGAC
>JALYZS010000023.1 GCA_030948745.1 Vulcanimicrobiota bacterium
TGATCATACCCGGCGTGCAGTAGCCGCACTGCAGGCCGCTGCAAGCGACGAACGCATCTTGCACCGGGTTGTCAGCTTCCAGGCCTTCGATCGTCGTCACGGCGCGGCCGTCGGCATCGACCGCGAAGTACAAGCACGCGTTGACCGGATCGCCGTCCACCAGCACGGTGCACGCTCCGCAATAGCCCGTGCCGCAGCCCTCCTTGGTGCCCATCAGCTGCAGCTCATCGCGCAGCACGTTCAAAAGCGACGCCGCGGGATGCACGAGCAGCTCGCGCGTCGAGCCGTTCAGCGCGAAGCGGACGGGTTGCATCATGCACCTCCGAGCGCGGCGTGCAGCGCACGCTGGGTGAGGACATCCACAAGCTGGCGGCGATAGCGCGCGCTGGCACGTGCATCATCCTGCGGCCGGGCGTCAGCGATGGCGGCGATACGTGCCGCGCCGCTGATCATTGCCGCTGTCGGAGCCGCTGCGCGCAACGCTGCTTCAGCGTTGAGCGCGCGCAACGTGACCTCCCCCGCGCCGGCGAGTGCGATGCGCGCATCGGCGATGCGATCGCCCTGGAGCGTCAGACGGACTGCGACGGCGACAACAGCGAGCTCAAACGCGCGGCGGGTGAGCATCTTCTGGTAGCTGAAGCGTGCATCCGCGACGACCGGGATCTCCACGGCGGTGAGCAGCTCTCCGGCGGCTAGGGGTGCCGAGCGCGCGACGAGCTGCTCGAGCGCGACCAGCGCCGGTCCTTCGGACAGGGTCGCGACCTCGCAGCGCGCGTCACACGCAAGCAGCGCGGCGCTCAGATCGGAGAGCGGATCGCCGCAGCAGACGTTGCCGCCGAGCGTGGCGACGCTGCGCAGCTGTCGTGCGCCGAGCGACGCGGCTGCGTCGGCCAAAACTCTGGCATGCTTGCGGACGTGAGGATCGCGCGCGAGCTGTGCAGCGGTCGTGAGGGCTCCGATGCGCAGGTGCGCGGCGGCAGGCTCGATGCCTTGCATGGCGTCGATACGCTTGAGGTTGATGAGCGCGCTGGTCTCGTCGCTGCCGCCGCGCAGCGCAGGACCCAGCCTCGTACCGCCCGCGAGCAGGCGGGCACCGGTGCCGAAACGATCGAGCAGCACGAGCGCTTCATCCACGAAGTTGGGTTCGAAATACAGCATGCGGCCCGCGCGTTTCTCCACGAGGAGGGCGCCTCACTGCCGTCGTGCAACTGCGACTGTGCGATTGGGCGCGAGGGAAGCCGGTGTGAATCCGGCGCGGTCGCGCCACTGTAACCGGGGAGCCGCCGGGCACCACTGTCGTGCACACGATGGGAAGGCGTTCGGCAAACGGCCGTGATCCGGGAGCCAGGAGACCTGCCCGATCTGCATGCCCCAACCTCTTCGCGTCAGAGAGGCAGCGCAGATGGTCCATGCCGGCACGGCGCCGGGTTCACCGCTCGCCACACAACGATTGCGCCGCATCCTGGCGCTAGCTTTCCTATTGCCGCTCGTCATGCTGGCTGCGCTGTGGGTGGGCAGCTCACGCCTGCCGCCCGCAGAGATATGGCGCGCGCTCGCCCATCCGGCTGCGGGCGGCATCACGCACACGATCGTCTGGGATTTGCGCTTGCCGCGGGTGCTCATCGCCGTGTGCGTCGGGGGCGGCCTGGCGGTGGCCGGGGCGTTGCTGCAGACGCTGTTCCGTAATCCGCTCGTGGATCCGTACATCACAGGAGTGGCCGCTGGGGCCGCGCTTGCGGCGGCCGTCGGATTCAGCCTGCAGATAGCATTCGCCGCAGTGCCGCTGCTGGCGTTCGGCGGTGGTCTCGCCTGCGCGGCGGTCGTCGCGCTCATCAGCGGGAACGAGACGGTGGCGGGCAATCTGCGTTTGGTGCTCGCGGGCGTGGCGATCTCGGCGTTGTGCAGCGCGCTCGTGACGCTGGTGCTCCTGCGCGGAGGCGAGACCGGCGGCATGCCGATCCTCGCGTGGCTGGCCGGCGGTATCAACGGACGCGGTTGGGAAGATCTGCGCTGGACAGCCGGTTACCTGATCGCGGGAATGGGCGCGGCATTTCTGCAGGTGCACAGCCTCAATCTGCTGCGTTTGGGCAGCGTACCGGCGTCAGGCCTAGGACTCCGGTTGCAGCGTGCGCGCTGGCTCGTGCTCGTCACCGCCTCGCTCATCACGGCGGCCTGTGTCGCCGTGAGCGGCATCGTCGGATTCGTCGGCCTCATGGTGCCCCACATCGTGCGCCGTTTCATCAGCGGTGACGCGCGCTGGTTGCTTGCCGGCAGCGCGCTGGCCGGCGCTTGTGTCATCGTCGTGGCTGACGTGCTCGCGCGCACCCTCTTGGCGCCCACCGAAATCCCGCTCGGGGTGCTGTTGGCGCTCGTCGGCGTGCCGTTCTTCCTCATGCTCACTCGCCGGCCAGTGGAGTTGTGACGACGCTCCTCAGCGCGCAGCACTTGCGTTGCAGCTACGGCGCGCGCGTCGTGTTCGACGATGTCTGTCTGGACGTGCCCGGCGGACGTTTGATCTCGCTCATCGGACCCAACGGCAGCGGCAAGTCATCGCTGTTGCGGATGCTCGCGGGCCTGCAGCCGGCGCAAGGCGGGGCGTTGCACGCGAGCGGCTCACGCATGCTGATCGTGCCTTCGGCCCAGCCGCCGGCCGATCTGACGCCGTGGGATCTGGCAGGCTATGGTCTCGCGGTGCGGCGCAAGCCCTGGGAGTGGGGGTTGCCGCCGCTCGCTCAAGCGCGCGTCGCCGCCGCGCTGGAGCGCTGCGGTCTTAGCGCGCAGGCGCATCAACCCGTGACGACGTTGAGCGCAGGCGAGATACAGCGTGCGTGGGTCGCGGCAGCGTTAGCGGTCGAAGCGGACGTGTTGCTCATCGACGAGCCCACGACGCACCTCGACCTGCGATACCAGATGGACGTGCTGCGCACGCTGCGCGTCCTGACGCGATCCGGCATCGCGGTCATCACCGCCCTGCACGACCTGACCCTCGCCGCCCGTCTCGCCGACGAGATCGCCCTGCTGGCTGACGGCTCGCTGCGCAGTGGCTCCGCTGCTGACGTCATGACCGCGTCGGGCATCGGCCGCGCGTTCGGGATCGATGTCACGATACACCGGCACCCCGAGGAAGGATACCTGATATGCGAACCAGTTTGATGCGCGGCACTGTGCCGTTGTGTGCGGCGCTCATCACGCTGCTGGCGGCGAACGCTTTGCCGGGACGTGCCGCCGCCGTCACGGCCGCGTCGCCCTCGCCCTCCCCGACCGCATCGCCCAAACTGCTCGACGCAATGGTGATCGCCGCGCAGCGCCACCCGCAGATGCTGCGCAACACGTCGCGCGCCGCGACGCTCATATCCCGAGGTGATCTCGAGCGCACGGGGGCGCAAAGCGTCGCCGACGCGCTGCGCTATACGGCTGGCGTGGTGGTGCAGCAATATGGTGTTCCCGGTTCGCTCACGACGGTCGCGCTGCGCGGTGGCTCCTCGGCGCAGACGCTCGTGCTCATCGACGGCAGGCCTGCGAACGAGGCCGACACCGGCG
>JALYZS010000094.1 GCA_030948745.1 Vulcanimicrobiota bacterium
TCCTCGTACCACGCCTCGCCTTCACCCATGAGGACGAGCGCCATGTGCGCCAGCGGCGCGAGATCGCCCGAACAACCGACGGATCCCTGTTCCGGAATCACCGGGATGACGCCGCGGTTGAGCATGGCGAGCAGCAACTCGATGAGTTCGATGCGCACGCCTGAGTGGCCACGCGCCAGCGATTGGGCGCGCAACAGCATGCTCGCTCGCGCTGACGGCGCATCCAACGGGCGGCCGACGCCGGCGGCGTGGCTGCGGATGAGGTTGCGTTGCAGCTCGGTCGCCTCGGCCGGTTCGATCTTCACGTTCTTGAGGCGCCCGAAGCCCGTCGTGACGCCGTAGATGCGTGCGTTGGAGGCCACCGCCCGTTCCACGACGTCGCGTGCTGCGCGCACGTTTGATCGCGCACGCTCGTCAAGCTCGACCGGCAGCGCCTCGCATGCGACGCGATAGACAAGCGGCAACGACAGATTTGTGCCGTCGATCCGAAGAGTGGTTGCGCTGCGCATCGCAGCCGTGCTTCGCGCCGCCGCATAGCCCTCCCGCTCGTCGTGACTTGAGGAAACCGCGCCCGCGTGCAGAAAGACGCGGAACCAGAGAGGATGCGAGATGCCGTACTTATCATCGCGTGGCAGAGACACGCTGCCGGTAGCGCCGGCGTGAAAAGAAAACCAGCAGAAGCGCTCCAGATCGCGATCGATGGTCCCGTCGCCTCCGGCAAGAGCACTGTCGCGAAACGGCTCGCGGCGCGCTTGGGCTTCCTTTTCTTGGATACGGGAGCACTGTACCGAGCCGTGGCCTATATCGTGCTGCAGACGGGTCAGAACGACATGCATGAAGCCGACGTGGTCGCGCGCATCCAATCTGACGCACCACAGGTGGTCATCGATCCGGCAGATCCGCTCAACTACCGCATCCGGGTGGGCGACCAATTATTGCGCGAGCAGCTCTTCAGCGCGCCGGTTGCCGGCGTCGTGTCGCGGGTCGCCGCGATGCCGGGTGTGCGCAGACAGCTGCTGGCCGCGCAGCGCGCGTTCGCGGACGAGCGTGCCATCGTCATGGCCGGGCGTGACATCGGCACCGTCGTGCTGCCGCAGGCGCGACACAAGTTCTTCTTGACCGCGTCCCTGGCGACGCGCGTCGAACGGCGGCTGCGCCAGCTGCACGCGCGCGGCATCGAGATCACCCGCGAGGCGCTCACCCAAGAGATCGAGCAGCGCGATCGCCGTGACAGCACGCGGCAAGTCTCCCCGCTCGTACGCGCACAGGACGCGATCGAACTCGACACTTCACGGATGTCGGTGGACGACGTAGTGGACGAACTCCAGCGTCTGGTAGGCGGGCAAGGCGGGCCATGACGCTGTACGAGTTCGTCAAGGTCGTGCTGCGGCCGACGACACGGCTGCTGTTGAACGCGCACGTCAGCGGTGAGGAACACGTGCCCGCGCACGGTCCGCTCGTGGTCGCCGCCAATCACGTCTCGTACTTGGACCCGCCGATCCTCGGCACGTGGTTTCCGCGCACCATCAGCTTCATGGCCAAGCGCGAGCTGTTCGACATACCGGTGTTAGGTTTTTTGATCACGAAGACGCACGCGTTCCCGGTGAATCGCGAAGCCGGCGATGTCGGCGCCATACGCAGGGCGCTGCACATCCTCAAAGCCGGCGGCGTCATCGGCGTGTTCCCGGAGGGCAGGCGTAACCCCGAGGGAGAGGCGCAAGCGCGCAGCGGCGCGGTGCTGCTCGCGGCGACCGCGCGCTGTCCGCTGGTGCCGGTGGCGCTCATTGGAACAAATGTCGCAGCCACGCGTCTGCGCGCGAGCAACGTGGAAGTTCGTATCGGCGAGCCGCTCGTGTTCCAGGGAAGGGAAAGAAAACCAACGAAAACCGAGCTTGCAACATGGACCGAACAAGTCTCCAAACAGATCACGAGCCTCAAAGAACGGCCGCGCCGCGCGTAAAAGGCATGCGCATCCAGAAGGCGCGCACGCAAGGCTTCTGCTTCGGCGTTGAGCTCACGTACAAAAAGGCATTGGCGGAGACTTCCGAGCGCGCCGACGTCTATACGATGGGCAACATCGTGCACAATCCGCTCATCGTGAAAGAACTGGACGACAAGGGATTGCACAACGTCGAAACTCTCGACGACATCCCCGAAGGCACGTTGTTCGTCCGCGCCCACGGTTTGCCGCCGCAGACCATCGAGCTGGCCGAGAGCAAAGGCTTGCGCGTCGTCGACGCGACCTGCCCCATGGTCACGCGCACGCAGCGGCTGGCCAAAAAGCTGAGCGACGAAGGCCGTACCGTCGTCATCTTGGGCGATCCCAATCATCCGGAAGTCAAAGGCATCGCCGGCCACGCGCCTGGCGCGATCGTCATGAACGAGTGGCCGCAGGATGAAAGTGAGATACGGCGCGCGCGGCGCGTCGCCATCGTGTCGCAAAGCACGCTCAACGGGGACAAGTTCCGCGAACTGGTCGGCAAGATCGCCGCGATGAACTACGAGGTCCGCGTCTACAACACGATCTGTTCCGACACCCAAGGCCGCCAGAAGTCCGCGCGCGAGCTCGCGGCGGAAG
>JALYZS010000121.1 GCA_030948745.1 Vulcanimicrobiota bacterium
GTCCAGATGTTCGCTACCGACGTCCTGGGGATGCGGCGCGATCCGTTCGACGAAGTCGTCAAGCGCTACGTCGCCAAAGCGCGCGTGCCTTCGGAATCCGATCTCACCGCGCTCGCGTTCCGCAACATGACAAGCGAGTTCAAAGCCCTTGTGCGGCACCACACGAAAAAAGATTTCCCCGAAGACGTCTTCGTGCAGCTGCGCATGGCGGTTGAGGCGGTCTTCAATTCCTGGAACAGCAAGCGCGCCATCGAATACCGCCGTTACGAGCGCATCCCGGACTGGTGGGGCACCGCGGTCAACGTCGTCACCATGGTGTTCGGCAACATGGGCGAGGACTCGGGCACGGGCGTCGCTTTCACGCGCAATCCCTCCAACGGCGACAAGACCTTGTATGGAGAGTTCCTCCAAAACGCGCAGGGCGAGGACGTCGTGTCAGGCAGTCGCACGCCGGTGAAGATCTCGGTGCTCGAAAAACAACAGCCCAAGGTGTACAAACAGTTCCTCGACATCGCCGCGAAACTTGAGAAGCATTATCGCGACATGCAAGACATCGAGTTCACGGTCGAACGCGGCCGTCTATATGTGTTGCAGTGCCGCTCCGGCAAGCGCAGCGCTGCGGCTGCAGTGCAGATCGCCGCGGACATGGTCAAAGAGCATCTCATCAGCCGTGAAGAGGCGCTCATGCGCATCGAGCCGGCATCGCTGCAGACCTTGCTGCATGCGCAGATCGATGAAAAAGCCAAGGCCGCACCCATCGCCAAGGGCCTCAATGCCTCGCCGGGTGCTGCCGCCGGAATCGTCGTGTTCGACGCAGACGACGCGGTGGAGCTCAAACGGCAGGGTAAGCGCACCATCCTCGTGCGACCCATGACGACGCCCGACGACGTGCACGGCATGGTCGCCGCAGAGGGCATCCTCACCTCGCAAGGCGGAGCGACGTCGCACGCCGCGGTGGTCGCGCGCGGCATGGGCAAGCCCGCTGTCGTGGGGTGCGAATCGCTGCTCATCGACTTGCGCGCGCAACAGTTCATGGTCAAAGGCGAGACAGTGCACGCAGGCGATGCCATCACGATCGACGGCACCACGGGCACCGTTTACCGCGGCGAGCTGCGCATGCAGGCGGCGCGCATGTCGCCGCAGTTCCACCACGTGCTGAAGTGGGCCGACGAGTACAAGCGCTTGGGCGTGTACGCAAATGCCGACACGCCCGAAGATGCGATCAAGGCGCGCGACTTCGGCGCCGAAGGCATCGGCCTGTGCCGCACGGAGCACATGTTCATGCAGACCGAGCGTCTACCGGTGGTGCAGGAGATGATCCTCGCGGAGACCCCAGACTCGCGGCGCAAGTGTTTGGAGCAGTTGCTGCCCATGCAGCGCGAAGATTTCCAGGGCATCTTCCGGGCGATGAAGGGCCTGCCCGTGACGGTGCGCCTGCTCGATCCGCCGCTGCACGAGTTCTTGCCCAGTCTGGAAGACCTGCTTGTGGAAGTCACCGAGCTGCGCCTTACGAAGAGCGACGCCGCGGCGCTCACACAAAAGGAACGCCTGCTGCGGCGCGTGCGCGTGCTGCACGAGAGCAATCCGATGCTCGGCCTGCGCGTCTGCCGTCTGGGCATCGTCTACCCCGAGATCTACCAGATGCAGGTGCGCGCGATCATGGAAGCCGCCGTCGAGGTGAAAAAAGAAAAGGTCGACGTGCGCCCGCTCATCATGATCCCGGGCGTCGGGCTCGTCACTGAGATGAAAGCCTTGCGCGACCTCGTGAGCAACGAGGCCGAGCGCGTCATCAAAGCCAGCGGCGTCAAGCTGCCGTATCAGGTGGGCACGATGATCGAATTGCCGCGCGCCTGCCTTGTGGCGCACCGCATCGCCGAGCACGCCGAATTCTTCTCGTTCGGCACGAACGACCTGACACAGACGGTCTTCGGCTATTCGCGCGACGACGCCGAGGGCTCGTTCATCCCGGTGTATCTCGACCGCAAGATCCTGCGCGAAGATCCCTTCCAAGTCATCGACCAGGACGGCGTGGGCGAGATGATGCGCATGGCGTTCGAACGTGGACGCGCGACACGACCCGAGATGAAGGTCGGCATCTGCGGCGAGCACGGCGGCGACCCCACTTCGGTGCAATACTGCCACGAGCTCGGTCTGGATTATGTCTCCTGCTCGCCGTTCCGCGTTCCTGTCGCACGGCTGGCTGCGGCACAGGCATCGCTCAAGGAGCGCGAGCACGACAAAGGCAGCAAGAAAGTCGATCAGGACTGATGCGCGCCGGCGCGTGATATAAACCGCATGGCGACGACGGCGACGATACGCCAGGAGCTCGAAGCGCGCGAGGCCGCGACGCTCTCACCCTACGCAGCGCTGGCTAAAAATTCGCGCGGGCGGCGCAGCCCCGAGCCTGACGACCCGATCCGCACGTGTTTCCAGCGCGATCGCGACCGCATCATCCACAGCAAAGCCTTCCGGCGGCTGATGCACAAGACGCAAGTCTTTCTCTCGCCCTTGGGCGACCACTATCGCACGCGCCTCACCCATACGCTCGAGGTCATGCAGCTGTCACGCTCTATCGCGCTCGGGCTCGCGCTCAACGAGGATCTGGCCGAAGCGGTGGCTTTGGGCCACGACCTTGGGCACTCGCCCTTCGGTCACAGCGGGGAGACCGCGTTGTCCGAAGTGTTGCGCGAGTATGAGCCGGATGCGCGCTTCATCCATTCGCAGCAGAGCTTGCGCGTGGTGATGTACCTGGAGCGGCGCGGGGACAAGACCGGCCTTAACCTGACGGAAGAAGTGCTCGACGGCATCGCCAAGCACAGCAAGAACAAAGGCGCGCTCAGCGGCTATCAAGACATCCCCTTCACCCTGGAGGGCCAGATCGTCCGTTACTGCGACCGCCTCGCCTATATCAATCACGACATCGAAGACGCCTTGCGGGCCGGGGTGATCGAAGAACGCGATCTGCCCCAAACCGCGCTGCGCACCCTCGGCCACCGCGGCTCAATCCGCATCGAGACGGTTGTGCAGGACGTCATCGCGCAGTGCCGCGGGAAGAATGAGATCCGCCTCTCTGCCCCGGTGCTGGGGGCTGTCGAAACGATCAAGACGTTCATGTTCGAGCGCGTGTATCTCAACGACGACGCCAAGCGCGAGGAACCCAAGGCGCAGCACGTCGTCAAGCGGCTGTTCCGTTACTACATGGAACACCCGGCCGAACTGCCGCCTGAGTTCAGCCCGGCGATCCGGCCAGAGGACTCGCTGCCGCGGCACGTATGCGATTATATCGCAGGCTTCACCGACCGCTTCGCCATCAAGAAATTCAAAGAGCTGTTCGTGGAGCCCATCGAGCTCGAGATACCGCGCGAATGGGACGTCTGAGACATCCGTAAGACAATCCGGCCGCGCGGCCGAAGCCTGTGCGATGCCCGTCGACGGTAGCATCATCGCCGAGATCCAGACCAAGGTCGATCTCTTGGCGTACGTGAGCCAATATGTCACGCTGCGCAAGCGTGGCCGCGAGTACGTCGGCCTGTGCCCCTTTCATGCCGAGCGGACGCCCTCATTTTCGCTCAACGCGGACAAACAGGTGTGGCATTGCTACGGCTGCGACGCGGGCGGCGATCTCATCTCGTTCGTGCGTCGTTACGAGAACGTCGAGTTCCCGGATGCGCTGCGCATGCTCGCGGCGCGCGCGGGCGTCACGCTGCAAGAGAGCGTAGAACGCCGTCGTCACCGCAGCGAACGGGAGGCGATCTACGAGCTGAACGGCATCGCGAAGAGCTACTTCCTGGATGCGTTGCAAGCCCAGCCTGAGGCGCTCGCCTACGTGCGCAGCCGCGGTCTCGACGCGGCAGCGGTCGAGAAGTTCGAGCTCGGCTACGCGCCCGACGATTGGGAGGGATTGACCGGCGCTCTGCGGCGCGCCGGAGCCGATCTCGACATCGCGGTGCGTGCGGGCCTGCTGTCGTCACGGCAGAACCAGCGCGGCTATTGCGATTTCTTCCGTGGGCGTTTGATGTTCCCGGTGTTCAATCTGACTGGCGAGGTGATCGCGTTCGGCGGTCGGGCGCTCGGCGACGAAACGCCGAAGTATCTGAACACGCGCAACACCGCTGCCTACACGAAGGGCGAACATACCTATGCGCTGCACGTGGCGCGCAAGGCGGCAGCCGCCAAGGAAGCGCTCATCGTCGTCGAGGGATACCTGGACTGCATCGCGTTGCATCAAGGCGGGTTCGGCAATGCGGTCGCGAGTCTGGGCACGGCCTTCACGCCCAAACAGGCCAACGAGTTGCGCCG
>JALYZS010000150.1 GCA_030948745.1 Vulcanimicrobiota bacterium
GCACCGAATGCGGTCGCCAAGGCTTTGCGATATCTCGCGGCCCAGGGCGCGACGAACGCGGTGATCGAGGGAACGACGGCGCTCGAGTGGATCGCACCCCGCGCCGCGGTCATGGTGGCGACCGATCCCGGGAAGTCCTGGAAGAGCGTCGCGCGCGAGCACATTCTGACGTGCGATATCGTCTTACACAATCGCGTCCCAACGCCGCCCGGCGACCTCAAGCCTCCGCCGGAATTCCGCCAAGCAAACCCGGTGAGCTGCGATCTCAGCCTTCCGGATGAACCAGGCACTCGTTGCTATCGCGAGCGGTTGCGCCAGTTGTGCGGCGCTAGTGGGCCTGGACGCCGGGCCGCCAGCGGATGATCGGCGGAGCGTTCACCGTGTGATGCGGCGCTTCGCCCTGAGCGAAGCGATACAGATTCTGCGCGACCGCGTGCGCGATGCCGGCATAGGAGTCGTCGGTGACACCAGCGATGTGCGGCGTCGCGATGATGTTCTCTCTGAAAAGCGGGTGGCCGAGGTCGACCGGCTCGTCCCAGAAGACATCCAATCCCGCGCCTGCGAGTTGGCCGCTGCGCAGCGCCTGCAACAGGGCGTGGGGATCCACCAGGCCGCCGCGGGCCACATTGATGAGGAACGCGCCCGGCTTCATCGCTTGCAGCACGCTCGCGTCGATGAGGTTACGCGTCTCGGCGCCGAGCTTGACGCAGATGACGACGTGGTCCGCGTGCGCGACTGCCGCCTTGAGATCGCTCGCGGCATAGAGACGAAGGTCGGGCAGACCCTCGGGCAAGCCTTGTTCGGGATGCGCGCGCACGCCGACCACGCGCATACGAAACGCCGTCAACAATCTCGCTAACGCAGAGCCCGCATGGCCGAGACCCACGATGCAGGCGGTCTTACCCTTGAGCGCCAGTCCGGCGGGATCGCCGACCAGGCCCGCGCGCAGGGCGTCGACCGCCTGCGGAAAGCGACGCGCAAGCGCGAGCATCAAGAAGACCGCGTGCTCTGCCACCGACTCGGCGTTGCCCGAGCCGGCGCTCGGCACGCGCGCCACCCACACGCCTGACGCTGTGGCCGCGTCGACGTCGACTGTTTCCAAGCCGACGCCGAACTGCTGGATCAGGCCGAATGATCCGGCGTCGATGATCGTGCGGTCGATCTTCGCCAGGTAGGGAACGATGACATCGACACCCTTGATATGCGCGGCGATCTCATCTCGTCCGCAGGTCGATATCGCCCACCCCGGGATGAGGGGCGACAGTTGCTGGCGGCTGTGTGGATAGCCACGCTCGCAGAACAAGATCTTCACGATTTACGGCCGCTTGCTTGAAGTGCCGGAAAGCTCCTCGTCGCGGCACGGCTGCACGCGCGTGCGAACGCCTCGCAGCTCGCGCGCACCTCGCGCTCGGCCGCTTCCGGTGACTCCGTCCGCAGCGTGCGGTCGATGAGTGCGCTTCCGACGACCACGCCGTCGGCGCTGCGAGCGACCAGCGCGGCATCGGCGGCTGATGCCACGCCAAAACCGACGGCCAGCGGCTTGGCGGTCACGCCACGCAACGCGGCGATGCGCTGTATGAGCGCCGTTTCGTCGAGGGCAGAGACGCCGGTCGTGCCTAAGCGGCTGACCACGTACACAAAACCCGTGCAGCGCTGTGCGATGTCGGCCGCTCGCGCAAGCGGTGTCGTGGGGGCGACCAAAAACGTCACGCTTAACGAGCGCCGTGCGAACGCGGCGCACAGCGTCGAAGCCTCGCCGACCGGCAGATCGGGAACGACGATGCCGGTCAGACCTGCCGCTGCGAAATCGGCGGCCGTTTTCTCAATGCCACGAACGAACACCGGATTGTAATACGTGAACCCTATAAAGCCGGTGGCGGGATGGCGCCTCGTGCACTCGCGTGCGATGGCCAATGCCCGCTCGAATGTCGTGCCCGCCGCTCGCGCGCGCTGCGACGCTGCCTGGATCGTCGCTCCGTCCGCGAGCGGGTCGCTGTATGGTATGCCGATCTCCACCAGGTCCGCACCGCTCTCCGCCGCTGCGCCGATGAGCGCGCGGCTGGAGCCGGGGTCGGGGTCGCCCGCCATGAGGAAGGGTATGAAGGCTGCCCGGCCGAGCGCAGCGCACCGCTGGAAAACCTCGCAGACGTGCGGTGGGCTCATACCGGCGCGAGCAGCGGCGTCGCGGCTGCAAAGCGCAGCGCGTCTTTATCGCCGCGTCCGGAGCAGTTGACCAGGATGAGATCGTCCGGTTCGCAACTTCCCGCCAGAAGCTGCGCAAAGGCAAACGCGTGGGCGCTTTCGAGCGCGGGGATGATGCCTTCGCTGCGCGCCAGCAACTCGAAGGCCGCCAGTGCTTGCACATCGGTCGCGCTCACATACGTGACGCGTCGCGTTTCCTTTAGATACGCATGCTCCGGTCCGACTCCGGGATAATCCAAACCCGCGGAGATCGAGTGGGTCGCCGCGATCTGCCCAGCGTCATCTTGCAAGACGAACGTGCGTGCTCCGTGCAGCACGCCGACGCTGCCCGCCGACAGACTTGCGGCGTGATCGCCTGACCCGCTCAAGCCCCGCCCCGCCGCCTCGACGCCCCATAGGCGCACATCGTCCGACAGGAAGGCCGAAAATATCCCGATCGCATTGCTGCCGCCGCCCACGCAGGCCACGACATGGCCGGGCAGCTCGCCGAAACGATCCAGGCACTGCTGCCTTGCCTCATCGCCGACCACGCGGCTGAACTCGCGCACCAGCAAGGGGTACGGGTGCGCCCCCACGACCGAGCCGATGACGTAAAACGTGTCCGCGACGGTCGCCGCCCAATCACGGAAGGCCTCGTTCGTGGCGTCCTTGAGCGTGCGCGTGCCGCTGCGCACTTCGTGCACCTGCGCGCCAAGCAAACGCATGAGGTAGACGTTGAGCGCCTGGCGCGCGACGTCCGCGCTGCCCATATAGATCTCGACCGGCAGACCCAAAAGCGCTCCAGCGGTGGCGGTCGCAACGCCGTGCTGGCCCGCACCGGTCTCAGCGATGAGACGCCGCTTGTGCATGCGTTGCGCGAGCAACCCCTGACCGATCGCGTTGTTGATCTTGTGCGCGCCGGTGTGGTTGCAATCCTCGCGCTTGATGACGATCCGCGCGCGGCCCGCCTGCGCGCTGAAATGCTGCGCCTGGAAAAGCGCTGAAGGGCGGCCCACATAGTCACGCAAGAGGGCGTGGTAGCGCTCCCAAAACGATGCGTCGGCGAAGGCGTCACGCATCGCGACCTCGAGCTCGACCAAAGGTTGCACGAAGACCTCGGGTACGAACTGACCGCCATAGGCGCCGAAATAGCCGCGTTCGTCGGGGAGATTCATAGCGAGGCTCCTTTGGCGGCTCTGATAAAGTCGGCAACGAGCTGGGCGCTCTTACGCCCGCGCGCTTCCACGCCCGAGCGTACGTCGACAGCCCAGGGCCTCACGCTCGTGATGGCGGCACCGACGTTTGTGGGCGTCAAGCCGCCAGCGAGGACGAGCGGCAGCGGGCTGCGTTCACGCGCGACTCGGGCTGGTTCGGTGGGTGTCCGGCGGCCGGTTCCGCCAAGGCGTCCGCTGTCCGCGCCATCCAGTATCACCGCCACGGCGCGCGCGGCGCGCAAGTCCCGCGTCGCCAGCGCGCGGTCGGCGTGCAAGCGGATGATGGTGGGCGGGCCGAACGATCCGCAGAACCCGGGGCTCTCGTCGCCGCAGAACTGCAGCATATCCAAACCGCATCGGTCGATGGCATCGCGGACGAGCGCTTCGTCGTTGTTTCCGAAGACCCCGACCTTGGTGACGAACGGCGGCACGAGCGCAGCGATTTTCGCCGCTGTGGCGACGCGCAGCCGCCGCGGGCTTGCGGCGAAGATGAATCCTAGCGCATCTGCGCCCGCTTCGACGCACAGCGCGACGTCCGATCGCGATCGCATGCCGCAGATCTTCACGCGGACCATGCGGGCCGTCCGTCGTGATGCGAGCATGCATCCATAAGCTCGCGCAGATGGCGTTGCGGTTCCGTGGCGCGCATGAGCGCTTCACCCATCAAAACCGCGTCGACGCCGCGTTCAAAGACCCGAGCGAGTTGCGCAGCGCTGTGATAGCCGCTCTCGGCGACGACCGGCAGCTGGGCGGGGATGAGCGTGCGGAGCCGGATCGCGGTGTCGGTGTCGACGGCGAAGGTCGCGAGATCGCGGTTGTTCAGCCCGATGAGGCGAGCCTGGGCGGCAAGGGCGCGCTGTACGTCAAGCGCGTCATGCACTTCCACCAGGGCGGCCAGGACAAGATCATCGCATAGGCGCTGGAACCTGACAAGCTGCGTATCGTCGAGCGCCGCGACGATGAGGAGCACCGCATCAGCGCCGTGCACAGCCGCTTGCCAGATCTGATACTCGTCCACGACGAAGTCTTTGCACAATACCGGAATCGCGGCTGCATCTTTGGCGCGACGCAGGTCCTGCCAGCTGCCGCAGAAGTGGCGCTGCTCGGTGAGCACGGAAAGCGCCGCCGCACCGCCGTCCGCGTATGCCCGGGCACGGCTGGCCGCGTCGCAGCCCGGGCGAAGCGGCCCAGCTGAAGGGGACGCACGCTTGATCTCGGCGACGATGGCGCGGGGCCGTTCGCGCAGCGCCGCGACGAAATCGCGGCGGTCGGTGCGTGCCGCCGCGGCGAGCGCCAGCCGGCGCAGATCGCAGCGCTTCTTCTCGAGCTTGATGTCGGCGTGCCGCAGCTGCACGATCGCCCGCAGCCGATTCATTCGTTGCTCGCACGGATGAGCGCTTCCAATTTCGCGAACGCGGCACCGCTGTCGATCGCCGTTTGCGCCAACGTCATCGCCTCGGGCAACGAGCCTGCCCGGTCGCAGAGGTGAAGCGCCAGCGCTGCATTGAGAACGACGATGTCACGCGGCGTTCCGGGCGTGCCGTTGAGCACTTCCAACAGCGTCAGCGCGTTGGCCGCTGCGTCTGCACCCGCGACGTCGCGTGCGTCCCCGCGTGCAAAGCCGAGCTCCTGTGGATCGATGGTATAGGTGCGTTCGCCGCGGCCATCCCATTCGATCACATCCGTCGGGGCGCTGAGCGAGACCTCGTCCAAGCCGTCGCGTGCATGCAACACGGCGCCGCGCGCAAGTCCGAGATGACGCAACGCAGCCGCGGTTGCCGGCAGCAGGTGCGCATTTCCAATGCCGACGATTTGATGGGTCGGACGCGCGGGGTTGGCGAGCGGGCCGATGAGGTTGAACAACGTGCGCACACCGATCTCGCGTCGTACGCCCGCGATGTGACGCAACGCGGGATGGTAATGCTGCGCGAACAGAAAGGCGATGCCGATCTCGTCCAGCGCGGCTGCAGCACGATTGGGCGCCATCCACAGGTTGAGGCCCAGCGCTTCCAAAACGTCGGCGCTCCCGCAGCGACTCGACATCGCCCGGTTGCCATGCTTGGCGACCGCGATTCCCGCCCCGGCCACAACGAATGCTGTGGCGGTCGAGATATTGAACGTCCCCGCGCTGTCGCCCCCGGTGCCGCAGACGTCGAGCAACGGTGTGCGTTCGGATGACAGCCTGACGCACTGCTCACGCAGGGCCGCCGCTGCGCCGGCCAGCTCATCGGCGGTCTCACCTTTGAGGGCGAGGCCTGCGAGCAATGCCGCCACTTGCGCCTGGGTCGCCTGCGCCTGCATGATGCTTGCGACGGCGTCGAACGCCTCGCGCTCGCTCAGGTCCCCTCCGGCGATCACCGTGCGGATGTAGGGTGCAAGCGTTTGCGGAGCGAGGGTGACGCTCATGCCGCTCAAGCCGCAACCGCGCCGACGTGGTCGCTGCGGCGGGCGGCGACCCGTGACTGCGTATCGCGTAAGCTGCGCCCCGGCGTGATGCCGTCGAGCAGCCGCGTCTTGGAATCCAACCCGATCCGCTGTGTGGCTGTTGCCAGTGCCATTGGCCCGTACTCCCGGTTGAAAAAAAACGGACCGATCATCGATCGAGCCCGTCTCAGCTTAGAGGTTCGCGGTGCGGCTTACAAATGAGTCAGCGTCACACCGCATTCAAGCGAAGCGGGCGAGCGCCACCACCAACCTGTGAGCATTGCACTGAACATCGTCCAGCGACATGCGCCGCCACACAAAAAAATCCTTTGCCTACCTGAAAATGTCACCAGCTGGGCCGGCTGCGCTCCCATGGCTGAAAGCGCCATGAAAAGCAATGACGCTGCGGGAAAAGCAGGCGCTGTGCGGGCGCTCTTTTCGCAGCGGTCTTTTCGTGCCTATTTCATCGGGCTGCACAGTTTCGGCCTGGGCTACGGGATCGAGGCGGCCGCCATCGCCTGGCAGATCTTTTCGTTACGCCATCGCCCCTTGGATCTTGGCATGGTCGGCCTGGTGCTGTTCTTGCCCTCATTGCTGCTCGCGTTGCCGGCCGGGGTCATGGCGGACCGGGTCGACCGGCGGCTCATCTGCATCATGGTGGCGGCCACCGAGTGCATCGCAGTGCTCGCTTTTCTCGCGCTTTCGCTTGCCGGGTCGCGCTCGCTGCCCGCGTACTTCGCGGTCATCGCCGTCATCGGCACGGCCGAGGCGATCGCCGCGCCCGCGGAACGGTCGCTCCTGGTGACGCTCGTGGCGGGCGAGCCATACCTGCGCGCGACCGCGTTCGCGTCCTCATTCATGCAGCTCATCCGCATCGCATCGCCCGCGCTCGCGGGTGGCCTTATCGCCCTGAGCACCCCGCTCGCGTTCGGCATGGCCGCGGCATGCCACGCGGTCGCCACCGTCGCGTATATCTTCTTGCCGAAACTGAAGGCCGCGAGGAATGCGCAGAGTCAAGCACCGCTGTGGCACGCCGCCATGGAAGGCGTCCGTTTCATCCTGCACAAGAAGCTCGTGCTCGGCGCGATATCGCTCGATCTGTTCGCGGTGTTGTTCGGCGGAGCGGCGGCGCTGTTCCCCGTCTATGCCGTCAACGTGTTGCACGTCGGCGCAGCCGGCTTCGGCGCGCTGCGAGCCGCCCCGGCGATCGGAGCCGCTATGGTGGGTGCGTTCCTGGCGCGCCACCCGGTCCGCCGCAGGGCCGGTCCCACGCTGCTGTTCTGCGTCGGCGCCTTCGGCGTCGCGACGATCGTCTTCGGCGTCTCGAGGAGCCTTGTGCTCTCGATGGTCGTCCTCGCGATCGCCGGCGGTTGTGACATGGTCAGCATGGTCATCCGCAATGTGCTGGTGCAGTACGGCACGCCGGACGAGATGCGCGGCCGTGTCAACGCGGTGGAAAACGTCTTCATCGGCGCCAGCAACGAGTTGGGCGAGTTCGAATCCGGCTTGGTCGCAACGCTGTTGAACGCGGAGGCGTCGGTCGTGCTCGGCGGCATCGCGACGCTCGTCGTCGTGGCGCTCTCGACCGTGGTGTTCCCGCAGATCCGTGACTATGACCGCATCCTCTCGGACAGCACGCCACAAACGACAAGCGGCCCGTAAGAGCCGCGTGTGGGGAGATACGCCGGCATGCGTCTTACTGCAGGAGTTCGACCTGAGCCATCGGCGCTGCGTCGCCCTTGCGGACGCGCGTCCGCACGATGCGCGTGTAGCCGCCCGGCCGTGACGCGAGGCTGGGCGCGATGACCTCGAACAGCTTCTTGACGACGTCTTCGGAGTGCAAGTAGGCCGCGACGAGGCGGCGGCTGTGCAGGTCGCCCTTCTTCGCGCGGCTGATCATGCGCGCCGCGGTGCGCGAGACTTCTTTGGCGCGCACGGCGGTCGTCTCGATGGTGCCGTGGGTGAACAGGGACGTGGTGAGGTTGCGCAACATCGCGCGGCGATGGTCGTCGTTGCGGCCCAGGCGTTTGTCTGCTTTTCCGTGTCGCATCTCGTATCGTCTCTATCGGAGCGAGCGGTTAGGGGCGCAGCGACAAGTTGCGTTCGGCGAGCTTTTCCTTGATCTCGTCGACCGATTTCTTGCCCAGGTTGCGCATGTTCATGATCTCGTCTTCCGTCTTCTGCAACAGCTCCGAGATCTTCGTGATGCCGGCGCGCTTGAGGCAGTTGTAGGAGCGCACCGAGAGGTCGAGCTCGTCGACCGGGATATCCCAGTTGGCGAACGGCTTGGCCTCTTCGGGCGGCGCCTCGATCTCGGCGCGGCCGCTGAAGTTGACGAACAGTGCGAGCTGCTCTTGCAGGATCTTGGCGGCGCTGCTGATGGCTTCGTCGGGGGTGATGCTGCCGTTGGTCTCGACCTCCATGACGAGGCGATCGTAATCGGTCGTCTGGCCGACGCGCGTGTCCTCGATGTGGTACGAGACCTTGCGGATGGGCGAGAAGATCGAATCCACCGGGATGAGCCCGATAATGTGCTCGACGTTGCGCTGTTTCTCGGCCGTCACGTAGCCGCGCCATTTCTCGACGCCGATCTCCATGTAGAGGCGCGCTTTCTTGTCCGACAGGGTCGCGAGGTGGTAGCGCGGGTCGAGCAGCTCGACGTCCGAATCCGGCACGATGTCGGCGGCGGTGACTTCGCGCTCGCCATTGGCCTCGATACGCAGCACCTTCGGTTCATCGCTGTTCAGCTTGAGCGGCAGGCCCTTCAAGTTCAAAATGATGTTCGTGACGTCTTCGACGACACCGGGGATCGTGGCGAACTCATGCAGCACGCCATCGATCTTCACGTAGGTGACCGCAGCACCCGGCAAGGACGACAGCAGCATGCGCCGCAGCGAATTGCCCAGCGTGATGCCAAAGCCGCGCTCGAGCGGTTCGATGACGAACGTGGCGCTGCTGTCGCGACGCTCGCGCACCTCGATCGACGCGCGCTGGAACTCCTGCACGGACATGTTGCCGCCGCCGTGCTGCTGCGTGCGGCTGGGTTGGTCGTATGCAGCCGTGGGCTGCCCCATATTGTGTATCATCAGCGAGAATAGTACTCCACGATCAGTTGCTCTTCGACATTGGTGTCGATATCCGCGCGTGTGGGCAGCTGCACCACTTTGGCCTTGAGGTTCTGCTCGTCGTATTCCAGCCAGCCGGGTACGCGCCGTCCCTTGGCATATTCGACGAGTGACTGGAACAAAACGGTCTTCGCGCTCGTCTCGACGACCCCGATCTCGTCGCCCGGCCGCACCTGCATCGACGGGATGTTCACCCGTTTGCCGTTGAGCAGGAAGTGGCGGTGCCGCACGAGCTGCCGCGCTTGCGCGCGTGAGGTCGCAATGTTGAGACGGTAGATGACGTTGTCGAGCCGGCCTTCCAGCATCTGCAGCAACGCGGCGCCGGTCTGGCCCTTGCGCACCGCGGCCCGGCGGAAGTAGTTCTCGAACTGCTTCTCGAGCACGCCATAGATG
>JALYZS010000171.1 GCA_030948745.1 Vulcanimicrobiota bacterium
GTGTTCGAGAAGGCCGCGGGTGCGCGCGGCGCGGATGTCGACGGCATCGGCGTGCATAGCCTGCGGCTACCGGGGGTCATCGCGAACCAAGACGTGGCGCTGAGCAATAGCGATGAGATGTTGATCATCCGGCACGTGACGCTCTCGCGCAGCGCCTTCGTGCCGGGCGTTCTGCGCGCGGTCCGCGCCGTCATCACAAGCGACCGTCTCATCGTCGGGATGGACTCGCTCCTCGCATGAAGTCAACCGGCTACGACATCGCGCTCGTCGGTGCGACCGGGCTGGTCGGCGCGACGCTGCTGCGCATCCTGGAGGAGCGCAATGTCCCGGTCCGGCATCTGCGGCTGTTCGCAAGCGCGCGCTCGGCAGGTGCGGAAGTCGGAGCGCTCGGGCGCATGTGGGCGGTGCGAGAGATACCAGCCGATGCGGATGCGTTCGCAGACGTCGACCTCGCATTTTTTGCCGCCGGTGAAAGCGTCAGCCGCCGTTTCGCAGCGAGCCTTGCGCAGCGGGGCACGCTCGTCATCGATAAGTCGGCCGCTTTTCGCCTGGAGCGCGACGTGCCGTTGATCGTTCCGGAAGTCAACCTCGCCTCCGCCGTCGATGCGCGGCTCATCGCGAATCCGAACTGCTCGACCATCCCGTTGGCGGTCGCGTTCAACGTCATCCAACGCGACTTCGGCCTGCGACGGCTCAGCCTGTCGACCTATCAAAGCATCTCCGGCGCAGGCCGTGAGGCGCTCGCCGAATTCGAGCAGCAATTGCGCGGCGGCCACGCTTCGGGCGTGCTCCCGCGCCGCAGCGCCGGAAACGTCTTCCCCGAAGTCGGGCCGTTCGACGAGAACGGCGATAGCGACGAGGAGCGCAAGATCGCGTTGGAGCTCAACAAGATATTGGGTCTCGACCACGTGCCGGTCTCCGCCACGACCGTCCGCGTGCCGGTGGCGGTCGGCCATTCGGAAGCGGTCGCATTTGAGACCGTCCGCCCAGCGACGCGGCAAGCGATCGCTGCAGCCTTCGCCGCTTCTCCCGGCGTGCGTTTCGGCGACGGTGCGAACTACATGACCCCGGGCGAAGCGGCCGGCAGTGACGACGTGTTCGTCGGACGATTGCGCGCCGACAAAGCGCACGCGGGCGGGTTTCTCGCCTGGATCGTGTGCGACAATCTGCGCAAAGGCGCAGCGACGAATGCGGTGCAGATCGCTGAAGCATTGCTGGCTCGTAGGCTGAGCGTCACCGCATGAGCACGGGCGGTAGCGGCGAGGGCACAACGGCCGCGGCGGTCGCTCCCGCCGTACGGGTCGTCGTCATGAAGTTCGGCGGATCGTGCTTGGCGACCGATGCATTGCGAGCGTGTGCTGCAGACCGGGTTGCTGAAGCGCGCGACGCAGGCCGCCAGGTCATCGTGGTCACGTCGGCGATCGGCCGCAAGCCGGCGCCCTATTCCACGGACTCGCTGCTCGCGCTCGTGCCACATGCGATGAGCGGTCCCAACATCGATCTTTTGCTCGCAAGCGGCGAGATGATCAGCGCGGCGATCTTCGCGGAGTGCCTTGCATCGAGGCACATCGTCGCCAGGGCGTTGACAGGCGCGCAAGCAGGCGTGCTCACCGACGACCGGCATGGCGATGCACGTGTGCTCGCCGTGGACACAAGCGCCCTTGCGGCGCTGTTGGTATCTGGTATTGTTCCCGTCGTGTGCGGGTTCCAGGGCGTGACGCACGACGGCGCGTTCACGACGCTCGGCCGGGGTGGGAGTGACCTCAGCGCGGTTGCCCTGTGCAGCGCATTCAAAGAGTCGTCGCTCGACATCTACACCGACGTCGAAGGGGTGATGACGGCAGACCCCAAGCGCGTGCCGTCAGCGCGCACAATTCCGGTTCTGGACTTCGAAGAGGTCAACGAGCTCGCGCAGCATGGCGCAAGCGTCGTCCACGACCGCGCCGCCGCACTTGCCCGGGAGAGCCGCCTGCCGTTTGCGGTGCGCAGCCTGCGCAGCGGCATCGGCACCGCCATAAGCGATGACGCGCAGCGGGATGCGCGGCACCCGGTGACGGGCGTGGCCGCTTCCTTCGGCTTTACGTTCTTCCACGTCGCGCCCGACGCGGCGAATCTGCCCGGCGGATGGGAGCAAGACGCATTCCGATCGCTGTGGGAAGCCGGCGTGAGCTTGGACTGCGTCAACCTGAACGCCGCTGGCCTGTTCTTCATCGTGCGCGACGCCGATCGGCAGACCGCACGGGACCGGCTCGCATCGCTGCCGGTGGCGCTGCGCATGCGGCATGAGTGCGCGAAGATCGCGATCGTCGGCGCGGGCATGCGCGGAACGCCTGGGGTCATGTACCGCGTCGTGTCAGCCCTCAACGACGCTTCCGTCCCCATCATCCATAGCACCGACTCGAACGTCACGATCTCGGTTTTGGTGCCGGGGCCGCTCGCCGCGCGCGCCGAAAACACCCTGCACGACCAGTTCGAGCTTGGTGCACAGCCACAGCCCGGGAAAGCGTTGCTATGAACGTGCCACCTTTTGGACGCTTCGGCCCCGTCGTCACTGCGATGCTCACGCCGATGCGGAGCGACGGCTCGCTCAATCTTGCGGAGGCCGCACGCCTCGCACGCTGGCTTTTGGAGCATGGCAGCAGCGCGCTGGTCCTCGCGGGGACGACCGGCGAAGGCCCCACGCTGCGCGACGAAGAGAAGCTCGAGCTCTTTCGCGCGGTGGCGGCTGCGGTCGCGCGACGCGCGCCGGTCATCGCCAACACCGGCGGCAACGACACCCGTCATTCGATCGAGCTTTCGAAAGCCGCCGCGCAAACCGGCGTCGATGCGCTCATGCTCATCGGACCATACTACAATAAGCCGCCGCAGGCGGGTATGGTGCGCCACTTCATAGGCGTGGCGGATGCAACCGATCTGCCGCTGATGATCTACAACATCCCGGGCCGCACGTGCGTGAATATCTTGCCCGACACGATCGTCAGCCTGGCGGCGCATCCGCGCATCGTCGCGCTGAAAGAATCCAGCGGCGACATCAGTCAGATCGCCGAGATCGCCGCCCGGGTTCCGCAGGGGTTCGATGTCTACAGCGGAGACGATTACATCACGCTGCCTGCGCTCGCTATCGGCGCGCGCGGGGTCGTGAGCGTCGTCAGCCACGTCGCGGGCCCGGCCATCCACGACATGCTGCAGGCATTCAGCCGCGGTGATCATAGCAATGCCGCCGCGATGCATCATTCGCTGCTGCCGCTGTTTCGTGCGCTCTTCGCAGTCGCCTCACCCATCCCGGTGAAAGCAGCGATGCAATCGTTCGGTTTTGCGACGGGCGCATGCAGGTCGCCCTTGTGCGACCTCACTCACGAACAATCCAAGGCGCTGCAAGCCGTCATCGCGCCTTGGTTGCCGCGCCCGGCAGTCGCGAACGCTGGCTGATCTGCGCCGCGAGGCACCACCCATTGCCGTGGCGCAGGTCCTCGGCGCGCGCGTGCACGGGTTGTCGCTGTTGCAAGCGCAGCAGCGCATAGCACAGCTGCTCGCCCAGCCGGGCTCAGCCCACGTCATCACCTTCGGCGCGGAGATGGCCATGCTCGCGGCGACGGACGGCAGCTACCGCGCGATCGTCAACGCAGCGGATCTCGTGGTCCCGGATACCATCGGCATCGTCTATGCAGCCAAGCTGTTGGGCACGCCCGTCCCCGAGCGTGTCGCCGGCATCGAACTGGCGGAAGCGGTATGCGAGGATTGCGCGCGCGCGGCACTGCCGGTCTTCTTGCTCGGCGCCGCCCCTGGGGTGGCAGAAGATGCGGCCGATGCGCTACGGCAGCGCTTTCCCGGTTTGATCGTCGCGGGCGTGCAGGATGGATACTTCAATGAAGAGCGGGCACCGGCCATCCTTGCGCAGATCCGCGCCAGCGGTGCACGCCTCCTTTTCGTGGCGCTCGGCTTTCCCAAACAGGAGCAGTGGATCCAGCGGCATCTTCACGGCTTGCCGGGGGTGGTGTGCATCGGCGTCGGTGGCAGCTTCGACGTCTGGGGCGGCCGCGCCGCGCGTGCACCGAAAGTGTTGCGCGCGACGGGCTTCGAGTGGCTGTATCGTCTCGTGCGCGAACCACGGCGATTCCGCCGCCAGCTCGCGCTGCCGAAGTTCGCGCTCAGCGTCATGAGCCAAGCCTGGCACGAGCGCAAAACGAGAAAGCGCAGCGCCCTTTGAAAGGCATGATCCTTGCGGGCGGGCTTTCGACGCGCTTGTATCCGCTCACGCGCGATCTGCCGAAACCGCTCGTCCCCGTGCTCGAT
>JALYZS010000281.1 GCA_030948745.1 Vulcanimicrobiota bacterium
GTTGACGCCAGCGTGAAAATACTCGTCACGGGTTGCACGGGCTACATCGGGGCCCGACTAGTTCCACGGCTGCAGGCCGCCGGACACGTCGTGCGATGCATGGCGCGCGATCCGCGCAGGTTGGCTGACCGCTTTCCCAATGCCGACGTCGTCCGCGGAGATGTGTTCGACAGCCCGAGCCTGCGGACGGCGCTCGCGGACGTCGACCTGGCCTTTTATCTTGTCCACTCCATGAACGCGGGCCAACGCGATTTCGCGAAGGCGGATCGTCAGGCCGCCGTCAACTTCGGCGAGGCTGCTAAGGCAGAAGGCGTGCAGCGCGTGGTCTATCTGGGTGGTCTTGGCGGCGCAGACTCCCATCTATCGGCCCACTTGCGCAGCCGTCAGGAGGTTGGCGAGCAACTGCGCGTCCATGGGCCGAGCGTCACGGAGTTCCGAGCGGCTCTCATCATCGGTTCGGGCAGCGCCTCGTTCGAGATGATCCGCTATCTGACGGAGCGGCTGCCGCTGATGATCGCACCCAAGTGGGTGGCGACTCGCTGTCAGCCCATCGCCATCGCTGACGTTTTAGCGTACCTCGTCGAAGCGGTCGATCGCACGCAGACGGCCGGCCGCATGTATGAGATCGGGGGCACGGACGTGCTGGCCTATCGAGAACTCATGCTGCGGTATGCCAAGCTGCGAGGGTTGCAAAGGCGGATCATCGTCGTGCCCTTCTTCACGCCGCAGCTCTCGTCGTATTGGATCCATTTCGTCACGCCCATCCCCTCGAGCATCGCACGTCCCCTGATCGAGGGTTTGCGCAGCGAAGTCGTCGTGCGCGACGGGGCCGCGGCGCACGACTTCGACGTCCGCCCCATGGGTTTCGACGCCGCGGTCTCGCAAGCGTTTGATCGCAACCAAAGCGAGACGCATGAGAGCGAGAGCACGTGGTTCGACGCCGACGACGTCCGCACGCTGCCAGGCACATTTCAAGGCCTGACCCAAGGCATGCTCATCGACCGGCGCGAGCGCGAAAGCGCGGCATCTGCAGCAGCGCTGTTCACGATCGTCGAGGGTCTCGGGGGCAAGCGAGGTTGGCTGTACGCAAATCGCCTGTGGGCGCTGCGCGGGGTGCTCGACACTCTGTCGGGCGGCATCGGCATGCGCAGAGGTCGGCGATCGGCGACCAACCTGCGCGTGGGGGACGCCGTCGACTTCTGGCGCGTCGACGCGATCGAGGCTGGCCGCCTGTTGCGCTTGCGGGCCGAGATGAAATTGCCGGGCCGGGCCTGGCTTGAATTCCTCGTCGAACCAGCGCAGCGAGCTTCGCGCCTTCGCTTGACGGCCTTCTTCGAGCCGCGCGGTTTGCTCGGCTATCTCTACTGGTATGGCGTGGCCGTCTTCCACAACGCGGTCTTCGGCGGGATGATCAAGGCGATCGTCAAGGCCGCCGAAGCGGCGCCCGCTCCCTAAGTCCCAAGTGTGACGGCCCAGCGTGTTAGGCGGCCCTTGCTCATGGGTACTGACTCGGGGAAAGGTAGGGTTGCGATATGGATAGCTCAGTCGGATTAGGAAAAACGTTATACGCCTCGTTTGGCGACAACAAGCTCGCGCAACAGGCGGTCGGCGCGCTGCTTGATCACGGCATGCAGGCGGTTGATGTCAGCATCGTGGGTCACCAGGCGGACGAAGCCGGCCATCGCGACGACCCCGCATCGGCCAAAGGCGGCGTCTCGACGACCACCGGCCGAGATGCAGCCTCGGGCGCCGTCAAGGGTGCCGGTATCGGCGCAGGCGTGGGCACGATCGCGGTGCTTGCGTCGCTTTTCATCCCGGGACTTGGCCTTGTGACCGGTGCCGGAGCATTGGCGACAGCACTCGCGGCGGCCGCCGGGACCGCCGCAGCCGGTGCCGCAGCGGGTGCTGTGACCGGCTATTTGAAGGATCAAGGCGTTCCCGCGGATGTCGCGGTGCAGTACCAAAGCGCGATCACCAACGGCGGCTCCGTCATCGCTCTGACGCTGCCGTCCGGCGGCGTCGACCTACGGGCAGCCGAAGAAGTCCTCGCCAAGTATCAAGCCCAGAACATCCGCACGTTCTGACGCGCCAGATGGTGCCCGGAGCCAGCGCGCTTCGGGCATCTTTGCACTCACAAAGACTGGGCGATCGGGAAAAGTTGCGGGATGATGAAGTACGGATCAGGCCCGCTGCCGGTGTTCGTGAGCACGATGATGTCGATGCCGTCGTTCGGGAAGGTGGCGTTCATCGTCTGAAAACCACCCAGAAACCCATCGTGCCAGATATACAGATGGCCGTTGAGCTGGCTGATGAACCATCCATCTGCATACGCTCCGTAGGAAACGCTCAAGGGACTCGGCGTGAACATCTGCGCGAGCGATGCTTGCGTGAAGATCCCCGGTTGGCGTACGGCCTGATCCCATTTCTCGAGGTCGCCCACCGTTGAGGTCAAGCCGCCCGCGCCCGCGGTCCATTGCAGATTGGCTTGCCACGAGCGGAAGATGGTCGTGCCATCTTCATGATAGCCTAGGGCGAGGTCGCTCACAGGCGGTGGCGGATAGCCTTGATGCGTCTGGGTCATGCCGAGCGGCGTGAAGATGCGAGCTTGCAGAAAGG
>JALYZS010000191.1 GCA_030948745.1 Vulcanimicrobiota bacterium
GCTCAAGAGCGCGGCGCTCATCGCCAACGACCTTAGCGTCGCTGCCAAGGGCTCGATCGAATTCGTCAACACCCATCTGGGCAGCTACGGCGATCAGCCCCGCGCGAAAGGTTTTGCGCACATGTGCGCCGCTTTGAGCACGCTCGTGCGGAAGGCGCCGGCCGGGCCTATGCTGCTGCTCGAAAACTCGGCCGCAGGCGGCAACCGTTGTGCGGGCAGTCTCGAAGAGATCGGCGAGGTCGTGCGCGCGGTCGGCAGCCGGCGCGTCGGCGTCTGCCTGGACACCGCGCACTTGTGGGCCAGCGGTTATGCGATCGACACGAAGAGGGGCGTGACGCAGATGCTGCATGATGCCGACAAGCACATCGGATTCGAACGCATCCGCGTCTTGCATATCAACGACACCCGGGTCGCGCTCGGCGCGAGAAACGACGTGCATTGGCACGTCGGGCAAGGACGCGTTGGGGAAGCCGGATTCAGGGCGCTTTTCACATGCCGCGGGCTCGCGCATGTCGCGTGCATATGCGAAACGCCGAAAACGGCGGAGTTGGACCTGCTCAACGTCCGGGCCGCGAAACGCTTTGCCGGCCGACGGGGGGCCGCAAACGGGAACACCCCGAAGTCGCAGCCCCTGCAACTTTAACTGGCCGCTAAGGTAGGACTGGGTGGGGAATCGGGAGGTCTCGTCATAGTGAAAAAGCCGGCCACCCTCGGTGCGTTGTTCTTCTGGTTGCTCGTGCTATCGCAACCCGTTATCGCCTTCGCTCGTGCCGGCGGCGGCCAGCACTACCACGGCAGTGGTGGAGGTTATGGCGGCGGATACGGCGGCGGCTTGTGGAGTCTGTGGCCGCTGCTGTTTTTGGGCCATGGGACCGGTTTCGGCGGTCTCATCTTCATCTTGATCTTGGTCTATCTGTATCAGCAGTCGCAGAAACGCTCCGGCGGCGGCGCCTGGAATTGGACCAACTTCGGCGGACCACAAAGCTTTGGCGCCGCCGTCACGGATGACGACGCCCGCGGGCGGATCGTCGCCGGCCCGCCGGCTGCGGCGCAGAGCGCGATCGCCGATGGCATCGCCGCCATCAAAACGCGGGATCCGAATTTCGACGAGCAAGCCTTCATCGATCGCGCCAATACCGCATTCTTCACGCTGCAACAAGCGTGGAACGCGCGCAACCAAGACATCGCGCGCGGCGTGATGAGCGACGCGCTGTACGAACGGCACAAGATGCAGACCGATCAGCTCATCGCCCATCATCAGATCGACGTCTTGGAGAACGTCGTCATCGGGCATTCCCGCATCGTGGCCGTGCACCCCGGTCAGCCGTACGACAGCGTCGTCGTCGCGTTCGATGCGAGCATGACCGATTACACGATCGACGAGAACACGAAGCGCGTCGTCGACGGCGACCAGTCGCAGCAGCTTTTCAGCGAGCGCTGGACCTTCATCCGCCGGGCGGACGCTAAGAGCGCCTCAGGGCAGACGCAGCTCGCCAACACATGCCCGGCCTGCGGGGCGCCGTTGACGCTCAAAGATGGGAAGTGCGCGTACTGCGGCGGCTACGTGCGCTCGCTTTCATCCGACTGGGTCGTCGACTCCATCGAGCAGGCCTGAGGTGGCCGAACGCCCCTGGGTGCAGCCGCCCTCTGACCGGCGCCAAGCGCCTCGCTTCAACATCTCATTGCCGGTGACGTTCACGATCGTCGCTTCGGGAAGGCAGTGCGCGGCGACGGTGGACAACATCAGTCTGGGCGGCATCCTCATGCTCACGGACGAGGCGGTCGAGCACGACGAACGCATCGTCATCCACTTGCCGATCGCCGTGGATGCCACCATAAATATCGACGCGGCGATCGTGCGTACCTCGAGCGTCGGCGAAGTCGCCGTGGCGTTCGCCTCGCTGAGCGACGATGCGATGGATCGGCTCGCCGAGTTCGTGGACCTGCGCGCGCAGCGCAATGCGGGCTAGCGCTCGAGGATCAGCCGCTTGTTCGGGTAGTCGAAGAACACCGCGTCGAAAAGCCCGAGCGACCCGCTGCCGACGATGCCGTCGGAAGAAGACGACCCGAAGGCGCCGGCTTCACGCATGATGACCTCGGTGACGAGGTTGGGCAGCGAATACGAGCCGAGGTTGAGACGCGACACTATCGCGATGCGCGTGGGGAAGTCGCCACCGGCACCCGAGCCTAGGTCCTGACTGTAGTCCCAGGGGTCGATGAAGTCGCGCCGGTTCGCGTCCGCAAAGGTGCGGTATAACACCAAGCGCGCGTCGCTGCCCGTGTCGACCGTGAACGTGCCACGATCGTTTTGCCCCAAGGATGCAGTCGTGATCGGCACGCGTGATTCCGTAGTGATCGACAATACCTGGCCGTTGCCCGCATACTTGAACGAGCCGGGTTCGAAGAACTGGATCTGCGCGTGGCGGTACGAAATGCGCATCACCAACGGCGCCAACAGGTCGTAGCCGAGCACGCCATCGATGCCGTCGCGCGCGATCGGCGGCGGGAGACGCAACGGCACCGCCTCCATAAAAAACGGCGCAAAGCGTATGCCGGCGATGTCCAACCGATCCACGCGGGCGATGCTGCCGGTGAGCAGGCCCGCTCCTTGCACCCGGGCGACGCCGCCGGTCTCGAGATTCAGCCGCTTGGCCAGGTCCGCATCGATGAGCGAGGTCGTACTGCCTGAATCGATCAGCAAGCGGACGGGATGGTCGTCGATCGTGGCGCGGATGACGATGAGGCCTTTGGGTGAATCGAAGCCGAGAGCTATCTGGTCGACGCCGCTTGGGAACCGCGGATGGCGCTGCGGCGGCGGATTGAAATCATCCGCTGCGCTTTGAAAGCTGCAGCTGTCCACCGAGATCGTGGCGTTCGTCGCTCCGTCTGCTTCCACGATCCGCGAAGGGACAGGCACGCCTTGAAAACGGTGATAGGCCGGGTACCGGACAGTCTTGTCGCCGAAATCGCCACCCGCGACCAAAAAGCTCGTTGCATCGATGTAGATGACCGAGAGCTTGCCCTCGACCATTGCGTTGACCACGTAGGCTTTGCGGCCGTTGATCTCGGCGAAGCCGGAAAGTGCTGCATGCCGGGGGTCCAGACGCACGTCGTTGAGACGCACCAAGCGCACATCCATGGAGACGTGACGTTCCGCCGGATACTCTTGCACGTTTCCGTTCTCGTCTTGCTGCCAATCCAGGATGCCGTTACTGCCCTGGGTGCGCTCGGTGAGTGGAAGTTTGAAGATCTGCCGGAAGCGTCCGTCGCGAGCTGCCGTGATCTCGTAGTGCGTCGACTGTGTGTCTGTCACAACGGTACCCGACCAGTGGGCGACGAGGCCGGGCAGGCGCCCCATCGCCTCGTGATGCCGGGCGATGACCTCCTCCACGCCCAAGGGAGCGGCAGCCGCAGTGCGGGCCAGCCCCAGAATGGATACACAGGCGGCGAGGGCAAGGTGGCGGCGCCAAACCATAGGGCTTGCTTCGGCAATGGAGCGCATGCGCCTTATTCATAAACTCCCAAACTTAAACGGCCATGAGTGATTCCCAGGCGCTGCCGGCGACGTGGCTGGTGGGGAGAAAGGTGCGCTTACGTCCCATCGAGCCCGATGACGTCCCCCTCCTGCGTCGCTGGCATGCCGGCGGAGCCGCATTAGCCTGGCTCGACCGGCCAATGCCCCTGCCGTCGGGGGCGGTCGCAGATTGGGCCGCGCGGGCCAGCATCGATCCTGAGATGCCGGCGTTCATCCTGCAGACCTGGAGGGGAAGCGACATCGGCACGGCCGGATTGCGCCTGCACGGGGCGAGAGCAGTGCTGGGCGTAGGCATCGCCGACGCGCGCCATTGGGCCGGCGGGTACGCGCAGAACGCGGTCGAGGTCTTGGTGGACAGCGCGTTTCGCGTCATGCCGCTGCAGCGCATCGAACTCACCGCGTTCCCCGACGATCGTCGTGCCCTCGAGTGCTATCGCAAAGCCGGCTTTAGAAAAGAAGGCGTGCTGCGCAAGTACGCCTACGAGCAAGGGCGATACCGCGATTGCGTGCTCATGAGCGTGCTGCACGCCGAGTGGGTACGACGATGCAAAGGCGGCATTCGATGACTCGCGACGTGCAGGTGCGACCGCTCCGCGCGTCCGACGTCAGGGCGCTACGCGACGGTTTTGCATCGGGCTCCATCGCGCGTTTCACGCGCTTCGCGTTTCCGCGTTCGCTGGCTTCGATCTACGGTGAGTTCGGTCGCACACGCAACCGCAAACATCTGCAGCGCTTTGCCATCCTCATCCACGGCAGGTTTGCCGGCGTCTGCACGCTGCGTGAGCCGTTGTTCGGCGGACGCGAGCTCACCATCGGCATCTTCAATCCAAAAGACCAGGGCAAAGGTGTCGGCAGCTATGTGATCCGCCGCGTCTGCGCGTTCGGTTTCCGCAAGCTGAAGTTGCACCGCATCGAACTGGGCGTCTACACGGACAATCTACGCGCCCAACGCTGCTACACGCGCTGTGGCTTCAAACGGGAGGCGGTCCTGCGCAAATTCCTGTACAACGACGGCCGCTACCGCGACATTCTGTGGATGTCCATTCTGCGCGAAGAATTCATGGCTTGACAATAGCCTGAGCATATCTGATCGCGTCCGATCCCTTTAGCGCTGTGCCGGTAGCGCCTGCGTGCTTTCGATGGCGGGAGAAGATAGGAATCGAACCTACCAGCCTCCTTGCGGAGGCCAACGCGGTTTTGAAGACCGGCCGAAGCACCAGCCCCGGACTTCTCCCACAGCACGCGAGCCTTTTTACGGGTGATGAACCTCGGCGCGCAAAAACCGTCGCGCTGGCGCTCGCACTCGCCATCACCACAGTCCTCCTTCAAGCGCCCTGTCAAATCGGCTACATATACTTTCCCGACGGGCAAGCCATTGAACCCTGCGTTTCAGGGGATAGTCTCGTACCTTCGATCCGCAACGACTGTGCCGCTGCTGTTGCCTCAAAATCTTATCGGTTCGTCCAACACCGTGGTCGGGCGGCTCATAGACGCATCGAGCAATAGCTATACAGTGCAGGTCTCAATGGGCTCGCAGTGTCCGGCCGCTATGTATTGCCGGTTCGGCACGGTTCTCGGAGAACTTACCACAAGTCAGACGCCACCCTTGACCGGAACTCAAGTCGCATTCGTGCCGGGCGTCACCGGACACTACCTGGATGCCGTCTGTCACGCTAACTGACTAAAGAGCGCGTAACCCAAGACCGCGACGACCGCTAGGCGCTATTCGGGTTGGCGACGTGGCGATAGGGTGCGCCGCAGAGCGCGGTACGATCGGTAGAGGCCCTTTTCCAGCCTCAGGCGGTTGTAGTGCACGGTCTGCGCGCCCAAGCCTTCTTTGAATTTCTTGACGCCGGGCAGACCTTCGCTCGATCCCAGGTTGTACCAGCGCACGCCGCGCGCCGCGGCGGCACGCATCGCGGCGACATGCAAGATGTTGTGCGGCCGTAACACGGCATAGTCTGCATCCATGGCGGCGCTCCATACGTTGACCTCTTCGGATCCATACAGCAGCATGAGCCCAGCGATCGCCTTGCCTTCGTAGTGGGCAAGCCACAGCTCAACATCGTGCCCGCCGAAGTTGGCCAAAGCTTCGACGAAAGTTCTCGAGACGGTCGGCGCGGCCCGCCCCCAGCGTTTTGCTGACAGGAGCAGCAAATCGTAGTAGCTCGCCACAGATGCGGCGTCGTTTGTTTCGTGCACCACCACACCGCGACGTTGCGCCTGCCCTGCCATGCGCCGGGTGCGGCCATCCATGTTCTCAATCGCGGCATCGACGCCGCCAGCGAGGTCGATAATGGAGGTCTCATGCTCTTGCGAGACCCAAGGCGGACTCGGCGTGAGGTTGACCATCGGCCAAAGCGTGAATTCGATATCGTCGATCTTCAGCGCAGCGAGCGCGGCGAGAGCGCTGCGGAGCTTGTCGTCGCGCAGCACCGTGCCGTCCATGTCAAAGATCACGTCGTAGCCGCCGAGTGGGAAACCGCAATATATCTTCCACTTGAGGCGGCTTCCGGACATCCTGACAAACGGCACGAGCACCGGCTTGCCATCCACGTCGAAGACAAAAGGTTCGGGCAGCATGCTGGGCCGGTCGGCGTGCCAAGCCAAAGCCCATGCCGGGCCAGCTTGAAACGTCGGTGGTGGATGCTTGGCCGAAAACTCGCGCCACTGATCGGCAGTGAGCCGGTTCAATACCTTTAGAATCTGGTAGCTCCCATGCGTTGGGTTTCGCTTGCGACCCACGCCATCCCGGTGCTCGATCAGAGATGTAACGTCACACTTCTGCAGCCGATAAGGGAATCGTGAGCAATCGAAATGCTTTGGAAGCTAGCGGCGTGGGTACCAAGCGACCCTTTCCGTTCGTCTTGGCGATCATCGCGCTGCATCTGAGCATCACGACGCCCCTGGCTCTGATCCTGAATACGTGGGTCGACGAATCCTATACGCTTCGCACAACCGGACAAACGCTGTATCATGCGGTCCACCAAGCCATCTATTTCGAGCTGCAGCCGCCATTGTATTTCGCGCTCCTCCAGATGTGGCGAGAATTGGACCATTCGATCTTCTTCGCACGTCTGTTCTCGGTCGCATGCGCGGCGCTCACCTTGTACTGTGCTGCAGAGATCACTCGCCTCTACGTACCGGCTATTCCTCGGGCCTGGGTCGTCGCGTTGCTCGCCATCAATCCAGCGCTGATCTGGGCCGCGCTGGAGATTCGTGTTTACGCCTTCACAGGATTGCTGTGCGCGCTTTTATTGTGGTCGTTCTATCATGGGTTCCTGGCGATGCGACTTTCGAGACGCGCGCAAGTCGCGCATGCGGTGATCGCCATTGCCGGACTGTACACGCAGTATTTTCTGGGCTTCCTGCTGCTGGGGTTCGTTTTCGCGTTGGGGGTTACGCGACGCTGGCCGGCGTTGCGTTCCTACCTCGTGACGCTCGCCGCCGTCCTCGCATGCACGGCGCCTTTGCTCTACTTGATCCACGGGCAGATCTCTACCGGCACAGCATCATATTTCAGTTCGGATAGCCCTCTCTACGTCTTCTTGCGGTTGAACACCACGTGCTTGAACTACATAGTGCCGCTGCTGTGGGCGAAGCCACTGGTGATGATTGTGCACGGTGCTAAGGGGCTCGCGGTGTTGGAAGCGCTCGCCGCTGTAGCGCTCGTTTACCTTTCGCGTGGTGGTCCGATGAAACACGAGCGCGCAACGCTCTGGGCCGTCACGATAACTGCAGGCGCGATGACCGTGCTCGCTTTATCTGTCACGAGAGAGCCATACGGTGCGCGCTATGCATACGTCTTCTTCTTGCCGCTCATGTTCGCGCTGTTCGCCACGTTGGGCGCTCTGCCGTATCGTTTCCGCTGGGTGTCCGTGGTGTGGTCGCTAGCGTTTGCGGTGTTTGCGGCAGGGGCGCTCGTGACGTCGTATGATCATCTGGCCAAAGGCGGAGACTGGAAGCGAGTGGCCCAATTCATACAGGCGACCGAGCAGCCGGGCCAGCCGATCCTCGCGTTCCAAACTGAGAATGCGCTGCCACTGGAAGACTACTACAGCGGCGTCAACAGGGTGCTCGCAGTACCGCGGCCGATCCGGTTCGACGTATCCTGGGACAAAAACGTCGTCGTGCACAGCGACGCCGACATTGCGCGAGACTTACGCGGCGTGCCCGGTCAGCATCCCGTCGTATGGGCGGTCACAACGAATGAGTGTCGGTACTTCAATGTCGATTACCACTGCCTCATCTTCGAACACTATGTGGCGACCCACTTCACGGTGCTGCTGCGGCGCGAGTTCTTCGGATCCTCGGTGCGTCTGCTGCACGCGAAGCACTGACGCATGAACGGCCTCACGCAAAACGCAGGCCTCGCGATCGTCTCGGCGATGATCGCGCCCGCCATTTTGATCCTCGCCGCCGGTTCGCTCGTGTCCAGCACGCTCGTGCGCCTCGGACGCATCGTCGATCAGACGCGGGCGCTGCTCAGCAGTGGTGAACATCACCGCGGCAGCGGCGACCAGCGCGGGCTCGCGCTGATCGAATCGCGCATCGACCTGCAGTTGCGCCGCGCCGAACTTGCGCGCCGCGCGCTCCTCGGCTACTATCTATCGATCTTCATTTTCTTGCTTTCGAGCCTGCTCATCGCGCTCTTCGAGGCCGTACATCTTTCTAAGCTCTTTTGGATCGGGCCGGCGTTTGTGATTCTCGGTGGCGGCGTGCTCCTGTTCGCCACGGCGTCGCTCGTGGTCGAGGTCAATATCTCAGCCGGCACGCTGCACGAGGAGGTGCGGGTCTACCGCCAGGGCTGAGGCGGCTGCTCAGCCGTGCGGCACCAGTGAGAAGCCTCTGCGCAGCACTCGGTGCCGCGCGGCGACCACTTCGAAGATCACACGGTCGCTGTGTGCGCCGTTGACCGCGCGTAACGTCCAACTGCCAGGCTGCAGCGGCCAGACAAGCGGACCGGCGTTATCAGAACGCCACGGCCTTTCGTTGAGGAACCACTTGACCGCCCGCGTTCCACGATTGCTGCGGAACAGCAACGCCTGTGGCTGTGAGATCAGCTCTCGACGTGCGGGATACCATGCGAAAACGTCGCCGTCACGGGGGAACACGATCTTGAAGCGACCGTACCCGGCATCAGTGCGCTGCTCCATCGCCCAGCGCTCATACACGGGCGGCAGCGCGTTGCTGGCGGGGCGCATGTGGTATTGCGATAGGTCCTGCGGATAGAGGTACTCGTAGGCCACCGCTGCGCACCCGGGCCCCGGACGGAGCCCCGTATCCGTGCAGATCGGTTCCAATACCAACCCGGCGGGCGGCGCAAAAGGCTGGGGATCGGACCGGTCGTGGAGATGCATGATGATGCGGCTCCACAGAGGGGCTGCGCCGGTAACACCGGATACCTGGCGCATCGGCTGGCCGTCAAAGTTGCCGACCCAAACGCCTACTGTATAATCCCGGGTAAATCCGACGGTCCACGTGTCTCGATAGTCGGACGACGTCCCCGTCTTGACCGCCGCCGCGAAGGGGACATCCAAAACCGATCCGAGTCCGAACGCCCTGGCGCGCGCGTGTTCATCAGCGAGCATGTCGGTCACGAGGCTCCACGCGGCGGTGGGGTTCGGAGATTCGACAGCAGACGCGTTGCTCAACCCCGCAGTCTGCACCGGGTCCGGCGTCATTGCGGCCAGCGTCTCCTGCGCAGCCGATGGCGCCAGCGTCTGCAACCGTATGGCGCGCCCTCCGCGGGCTAGCGTCACATACGCCCGCGTCAGCTCCCACAGACTTACCTCGCCGCCGCCAAGCGTCAGGCCGAGCCCGTAATGGTCGGGGGGCGCCGTGAGGTGGTCGAAGCCCAGCGCGTGCAGGCGATCGAGAAACGTAGGCACGCCGACCATCGCGAGGACGCGCACCGCGGGCACGTTGAGCGAGTCTGCCAAGGCGATGCGCGTGCGCACGGGGCCCAAGAAACTGTCGTTGTAATCTTTTGGGCTGTACAACAGGCCACCCGGTATCGCATAGTGCGCCGGCACGTCTGCCAGAATCGTGTTCGGGTGTATGATACGGCGCTCAAAAGCGAGCTCGTACAGAAAAGGCTTGAGCGCGGATCCAGGCTGGCGCAGAGCCTGGACGCCATCCGTGCGTCCGCCGGCACTGTCGGAGAAGTAATCCGGCGAGCCGACGTAGGCAAGAACCTCCCCGCTGCGATTATCGATCACCAGCGCGGCCGCGTGGTGGACGTTGCGCTTGGACAAGCCGGCAATGACCTGGCGTACCTGTCCTTCGACAAAACGCTGCAGGGGCCGGTCGATGCTCGTCGTGATGCGCGTCTCGCCTGACGGCACCTGGCCCGCGAGCCAGAACACGAAATGCGGCGCCGCCACGATGCCCTCGCCCCGTTCGCGCAGCAAGATGTGCTCGGCGGCGGCATGCCGCACCTCGGCACGGTCGATCGTGCCGGCGGCCAGCATGCGGCCCAAGACGTAGTGTTGACGTTGCTTAAGCTCGCGCCAATGGTCGTAGGGATGCAGCCCGCTGGGGTTGTTGGGTATGGCGGCGAGAAGACTCGCCTGTGCGAGGTCGAGGTCGTAGGCGTGCACGCCGAAATACGATCGCGCGGCTGCCTCTACCCCATACACATTCCCACCCATGGGCAAGCGGTTGACGTATGCCTCGAGCAGCTGCGCCTTCGACATCCCCGCCTCCAAACGCCAAGCGGTCCAGATCTGCAACGCCTTGCCTGCAACGCCCGAGGGCAAGGGCCGCCCCATGCGTGCAAGCTGCATCGTGATGGTGGAAGCGCCGCTGCGCAGCCCACGCTCCCGCACGGCCTGCCCGGCGGCGCGCAGCATCGCATGGTAGTCGACCGCGCCATGCTCGTAAAAGCGGGCATCCTCAGCGGCGACGATCGCCTGCACAAAGGCCGGCGACACGGCGTTCAGCGCGACTGCGGAGGTGTGCTCCTGGTCGCGGCTGAGCAAGACTCCCAGCAAAAGCCCGTTACGGTCGGTGAACTCCAGGGCGGCACCGTCGTGGCCGAGGCTGCCGGCACGGATCGGCGCGACCAGCGGAAGACAGCGCACGATCACGGCGCAGAGTGTGAGCGCCGCGAGCGAGATGAGGATCCGTTTGCGTGTCCAGCGCATGCGCGCAACCTTGAGAAGCAATTTTGCAAAGCGACAGGTGGCCGGGGCTGTGCGCGAAATTCGCAGTATGGGGGGTAAGTCATGCAG
>JALYZS010000197.1 GCA_030948745.1 Vulcanimicrobiota bacterium
ATCCCAGTACTGCACGACGTAGTTAGCGGCATAAGGACTGGCCCAATCGACGCGGATCGCGCTGAGCGGCGCCGGCGCGGCGAGCGCCACGACCACCCATTGCGGGTGCGCAGCGTCGGGTTCGCCCGTGAAGCGACTCGTCAGATAGGGGTTGCTCTTCCAGTAAGACGCCGTGTCGCCGTCATCGAGACGGGAGTAATCGTCGTCATTGCCTTGATCGTTTGTGAAACCGCGATGCGGCAAACGGTAACCGAACGTGTCGATGATCGCGCGGCTGGGTGCCGCGGCTCCGGTCCAGTAGCCTTGCCTGGCGGGATCGCTCCATGTGCCTTGGGGGTTCCAATGCCAGTCTTGGACGCTGAGCTCGGTGTAAAGCCGGTAGCTCGCGGGCCCGAGTCCTGCGGATAACATCGCAGAAACATTCTTCGGCGTGTAGATGTTGGCGACCGCGCCGAGATTTTGTGAATCGACGCCTGCCCCGATAGTACGTACCGGACTGAAGCGATTGAGCACGTGCCCCGCGGTGACGTCGACGAGCACAGGATGCGTCTGATCAGCACGCACCGCCGCGAGCGGCGAAACGAGCAGCGTTACGATCGCGCAGCAAAAGGCGCGCAGCCGAAGGTGGCGCATGGAAAAAATGTTCAAGGCGCGCAGCCTCGTCCCTGGGGTTGGAGGACCCGCCCAATAATGCAAGAGCCGGGCGCCTGCCCGGCTCCGATGGCTCTTTAGATGCGGACGGCCAAAGGTTCAGTCCCCGCCGTTGTCGCCTTGGTTGTCGTTGTTGTCGTTATTGTCGCCCTCGCCATGATGTTTATAATGACCCAGGTGATGGCCGCGTCCGTGCCATTGCGTCGTGCCCGCGTAGCGCCAGGCATAGCCGTGCGCAGCTGGTCCGCAACGCTCGCCGTTGCCGAGGTAGTCGCAGCGCGTACGGCCGTTATTGCTCGTGTACACGACGGTGCCGTCCGGATAGACGATGTGCCCGTCGGCGTACACCGTGCCGCCGTCATACGTGTGTCCCACGATGGTGTTGTGCGCGACCTGCTTGTGGTGGTAATTGTTGTACAGAATGATCCCCGCCGTCAGAGCAAAGGCGCCCAGGATGATGTTGCGCGTCGAACGCTGGCCGGCAGTTTCTGCAAACGCCGGCGCGATGGCGCCGAGCGCCATGACGAACGCGAGTGCCATGGCCACGATCGAAACCAGCCCCGGAGTTGTGCGCGTGGTGGTAGCAAGCATACGAGTGGTCCTCCTCACTGTGTAGGGGAAACGCGTTTCCCCGGCGGGAGGTTCCCGCAAAAGGTCCTAGGGGCAGGACTCCGATCACGTTTTGCGCCGTGGCTTACGGTCCCAGATCGAACACGAGCTTGACGAAGGAGCGGTCTTTACCGGAGTGCACGACGACGCTCTCACACAGACTTTCGATGATGCGTAGGCCGCGGCCGCCGTGATCTTCGCGTGGCATGCGCCACGTGCCGCGATCAGCGATCTCGACGACCAGCTTCCCGCCCGCAGTCTGCGCGTTCACCCACATGTCGCCAGCCCCCGCGCCGTAAGCGTGCTCGATGACGTTGTTGACCGCTTCGCCGACGGCGAGCTGGATGTCGTAGTCTTTCTCGCTGCTCACCTGCAGGTCGTGCGCGAAGGCGCGTACGGCGTGGCGGACCTTCTGGGCGGACATCGGAACCGCCGGCAAGGTGAGATGCAACTCGCCCGGGTAGGTCGGCTGGATGCTGATGGTGAGCACTGCGACATCGTCGTGCTGCGCGCCGCTGATGACCGAACGGAGCAATGCCTGAGCAGGGCGTTCCGCCGCCATTGCCGCACCGCCCATCGCCGCGCGCAAGCGACGTTCGCCCTCGAACAGATCACGGGTGTTCTCGGTGAGCCCGTCGGTGTAGCACACGAGTGTCGCGCCCAGCGGAAACGGCACCGTGTGCAGGCTCCCCTTGTACGGCGACCGGACGCCCAACGGCACACCTTCGCCCTGAAGTTCGACGATCGTGCCGTCTTGCATGCGCATGAACGGCCGAGGATGTCCGGCCAATGCATAGGCGAGGGTTTGCGCACCGCGATCGATGATGCCGACGACCATGGTGACCATCGCATGTGCATCCTCCAAGCGCAGACTTTCGTTCGCCGCCGCGACCACCGCGAGCACATCCTGATGCGCCAGGGCGAAGGAGCGCAGTGACTGGCGGGTCTTCCCCATGGTGACCGCTGCCGGCAACCCGCGCCCAGCCACATCCCCGACGGAGAAGAAGAGCCGCCCGTCGGGCAATTCCATCGCGTCGTACCAGTCGCCGCCGATCTCAGTTTCGTCATGACCGGATGCGTAGACGGCGTCGAAGCGGACGCCCGGCACGTGCGGGAAGTCGGCCGGCAAGAACGCCTGTTGCAAGGTACTCGCGACATGATGCTGGCGCTCGTAAAGCTGTGCGTTTTCGATCGCGGCACCCGCGCGCGCAGCGAGTTCCTCGAGCAACGTTATGTCCTTCTCGTCCACGACTCTCCCGCGCTCAGCGCCTGACCAAACGGCGGCGAGAGAGCCCAAGACCCTGCCTCGCGATCGTAATGGGATGAACGCGGCCGAGTCAACCCCGGCCTGCTCGAACAAGGGGATGACGGCCGCGTCGATGTTGCGGCCGAGTTCCGCACTCGAGACGCGGCGGTAGATCTCAGTCTTGCCGCTGTGCACGACAGCACCGGTGCCGACTGCGGCATCGGTCACGTCGATGCGCGTGCCGCGCAGTTGGCCGAGCGTGACGCTCAGGTGCGCATCGCGGTGCTTGATCGCCGCGATGCGAAAAACGCCATCCTCGTGCGACAGATTGATGGCGGCCCAGTCGCAGACGCTGGGAACGACGATGGCGAGCAGCGTGTCGAGCGTCCGGCGCAGGTCGAGGCTTGCGGCGAGCGACTTGGTGGCATCGCTCAGGAATTGCAAGCGCGCAGCGCTATGGCGCTCCTCGTCGAACAATCGCGCGTTGTCGAGCGCGACTGCAGCGCGCTTGGCGACAAGTTGCGCGAGCGTGCGGTCGGCCTCAGCGAAGGCGCGCCCCGACGCCGCCGACAACATCAGCAAAACGCCGTACGTCCGCCCGCGCGCGCGCAACGGCAACCCCATCGCGGCTCTCGCACCGAACGTGCGGGCGGCCTGCAAGCCGCGACTCCCGGAGAAGTTTTGCCGCAAGATGGAGCGCGTGATGTTCGGCACCAAGATCGGCGCGTCGGCTTCGAACGCTTTGCGCACGTGACCGGCGTCGAGGATGGGAGCACCCGCCAGCAGCGCTTTTGCCGCTGCCAGCGCGCCGGCATCTTCGTGCGCCATGGCCGCGAGGTAAAGGTGTCCGTGCTTGCTGACGAGGTAGATGAGGCACCAGTCAGCGATGCTGGGCACGGCCAGCCGCGTCACATCCTGCAGCGCCGTGTCGATGCTCGCGGCCGATGCCAAGATCTCGCTCACCTGCAGCAAGAATCGCATCGCATCGTTGGCGCGGCGCTGGTCGTCGATGTCCGTGCACGTGCCGAACCATTCGGCGACCGCGCGGCTGGCGTCGCGCAGCGGCAGCGCGCGCACCAAGAACCAGCGGTACGAGCGGTCGCGACGACGGCGCAGGCGGTACTCGGTTTCGAAACGATCACCGCGTGCCAGCGCCTCGCGCCACAACGCAAGACAGCGCTCGCGATCGTCGGGGTGCACGACTTGGAGCCAGCCGGTGCCGCTGCTCTTGCGCAACCCCAGCCCGGTGTAATCCGACCAACGCTTATTGCAGTAGTCCAAAGCGCCGTCGGCGCCGGCCGTCCAGACGAGGTGGGGCACGGTTTCCGCAGCGTTTTGCAGCAGCCGGTCGGCGCCGCTGTCCGTGCCGGCGATGGTTTCCGCCCGCCGCGGGGGCTTCAAAACGGCGCTCCCCGGGCGCTGCGCAGGGGCTGCATAACGCATCGTTCTCAGCGATATGGGGCCATCCTTTCCCTGGATTGCGAACGGAATATCGCCCGCCCAGCGCGAAATGAGACCATTCTGCATTAAGAGGAGCCGTGAATGGAACGCAACGAGTATATCGAGAGTTTTTTCAAGAGTTTGAAGTCGCAGCTGGGCGATGCGAAAATCGCCAAAGACGGTAAAAGCGCGAAGTATCAGAACCTCGTCGTGTCGGCGAACTGGTCGAACGATTTATGGGAAGTCCAAGTGCAAGGCGATACCGAGGAGCAGATCCAACGTCAGTTCGATCCGAACAACGCACGCTCGAGCCAGGCAGCCGCGAACTACTTCGTCGATGCGGTGCGCCGTATACGCGGCGAAGAACCCTTGCCGCGCCCACCGGTCATGCAC
>JALYZS010000249.1 GCA_030948745.1 Vulcanimicrobiota bacterium
CAACATGCTCGAGTGCGTCAAAGGGGCGCTGCAGAAGGGCGACAAGGTACAGCTCATTCCTTTTGGCAGCTTTGAAGTCCGCAAGCGCAAAGCGCGTGAAGGCCGTAACCCTAAGACCGGCGAGAAATTGATGATCTCCGCGCGTAACGTGCCCGCGTTCCACCCCGGCAAAGACCTTCGCGACGCCGTGCAGAAAAATTCCGGCAAGAAGAAGTAACCCGCCCAACGGCCTCATCAGCACGGCCTCCTCGCGCCCGCCCGCCCGGGCGACATGAGGAGGCCTTTGTTTTGCGGCCGCCTATCGAAGTAGGACCGATACGACCGGACGAGCTCCCCGCGGCGGTTCGCATCTTCCTCGCGGCCTTTCACGACAACGTCCGGCTGGTGTACGGCGAGCAGCCCAGGCCCGACGCCATGCTCGATGTCTGGACCTTCGCGCAGCAGACCGAGCCTGCGGGCTTTTTAGCAGCGCGGACGGCGGCGGGCATTGTGGGCTACGCGTTCTTCACGAGTTCGGTCAAGCAGCTGCAGCGCAACGCGCTACGGCGCGGGAAGCCTTTGGTATGGGCTTTGGGCGCGCTGAGCGGACGCTACGGCGTGCGCTGGGGACAGCTCGCCCGATTGCTGTGGAACAAAGCGCTCTTCGTCGGCGGTTCAGGCCGCTTCCGCACCAGCGGCGACGCGCAGCTGCTCAACATCGCCGTGGATGAAAAAGCGCGGGGCGGGGGCGTGGCTAAGGCATTGGTGCGAGCGGGCATGGAGCACTTGGCAGCGCGGGGAGTCAGCGAGGTCCGGCTTGAGGTGCGCCCCGACAATGCGCCGGCGATCAAAGTCTACCGCGATGCCGGCTTCGTCGAACAAGGCCGCAGCCGCGATATCCACGGCGACTGGCTCGTCATGACCGCCCAGCCCGAACGATCAACGCAGCCGTGAAGGTCGTGACGCTCAACGTGAACGGCATCCGCTCGGCGGCGCGCAAAGGATTCTACGCCTGGATGGAGGCGCAGGACGCCGACATCGTGTGCTTGCAGGAGACCAAGGCGCAAGAACATCAGCTGCCGCTCGAAGCAGCGGCGGTCGCGCACTACTCCGGTGTGTTCTTCGACGCCGGCCGCAAAGGCTACAGCGGTGTCGCCATGTATGCCAAGGAAAAACCGCTACGCGTCGTGCGCGGGTTCGGCTGGCGGGATTTCGACCAAGAGGCGCGCTACTTGCAGTTCGACTACGAACGGTTCAGCATCGCGTCGTTGTATGTCGTCTCCGGCGCGATGGGCCCGTCACGCCAGGCGGTGAAGGAGGAATTCCTCGAGCGCCTGTACCCGTATCTTGAAAACCTGCGCACGGATGGAAGGCCGTATATCCTGTGCGGCGACTACAACATCGCACACCGCGAGATCGACGTGTACAATCCCAAGCGCTGCGAGCACATCTCCGGCTTTTTTCCGCGCGAGCGCGCTTGGATGGACCGCGTCCTCAACGGTCTCGGCTGGGTGGACGCATTCCGGCACGTCAACCCTCATCCGGGCGAATACACCTGGTGGTCGAATTTCCAAAAGGCGTTCGAACATAATCGAGGTTGGCGGTTGGATTATCAGCTCGTCACGCCGGATCTTGCCGCCAGCGTGCACAGCGCGAGCATCTACAAGGCATCGCGCTTTTCCGATCACGCGCCGGTCATCGTGGAATACAGGTTTTGAAAGCCTGAACCGGATAGCGCCGGTAGCCGTTGGTCGCGTATCATAAGGCCATGCTCGACACAACCGCCACGTTGACGATTCGCGCACTGCCCGGTGACGTTGCGGCCACGCTTCGCCGTACGCTCAAAGACGACTACGGCAACGCGCTGCACCCCCAAGACGGCGAGGGATCGGCGCCGTGCCGCAGCTGCCTACGGTGCAGCGATCCGGGCGAAGAAGTGATCCTATTCTCGTACCGCCCGTTTGCAGCGCCCGCGCTCTATCAGGAAGTCGGTCCGGTGTTCATCCACGCGCGGCAGTGCGCCACCTATCCGAGCGACGCAGGTTTTCCCGCGGCCTTCCGCACGCGGCCATTGATCCTCCGTCCCTACGACGTGCACGATGCGATCTGCGGTTCTCAAGTGCTCAGCGCCCCCGGCGAAGCTGAGGACCAGCTGGAGCACATGCTGGCGGATGCGAACGTCGCATATGTCCACGCGCGCAGCGCGACACGGGGCTGCTACCTTTTCCGGGTAGAGCGCGCGCCGGACTAACGGGGCAACGCGAAGACATAGAGTGTATCGCCCGGCGAGCGGCCGTGCCGATAGTTGGCCCCTGAGGCGATCGCGATGTACTCACGGCCGTCGACGACATAGGCCACCGGCGACGCGACGATGTGAGATTGGGAGGCCGGTCGGGCCTCGCGCATGACCCAATGTTTGATGGAAGCGATCACGTCGTGCACGTACTCACCGACTGAGCGGTGTGGCACGTCATCCTCGTTCTCATCCCCCGGGCCGGTGTGGTAGCTCCAGAGCCGCTCGCCCGTCTGCGCGCTCAGCGCCTCGAAGGTGCCGCCTGACTCTTCGCCGATGAAGATGAGATCGGCTGCGGATAGCGGTCCCTCGACGCGGTTCAAACCGTTCGCCGGCGAGATGATCCTGCGCCACAGGATCCTGCCGGAATCCACGTCCAGCGCGGAGAGCGTTTCATAGTGTGGGCCTTGCGCTTTCCAATACGTATCGGAGAATCGTTTGAAGAACGTACCTTGCTTCGCTTGGATGAACACGCGGCGCGTCGCAGGGTCATAGGCGACCGGCGCGACAGCACCGCCATAGCCCGAAGGGGTCACAGCGACCCCTGACGCCGTCGGCACGCCAAAAATGTCGTGTTGCGGCACGAACGGCTCGCTGATGCGGATCTCTGCGCCGTTGGCTCGGTCGAGCAGGTAGAACCAGCCCGTTTTGCTGGCTTGGCCAACCGCGTCGATCGGCTTGCCCCGCGCGTCTCGAGCGGTGAACAAGACCGGCGGGCTACCCGCGTCGTAATCCCATATATCGTGCGGCACCTCCTGATAGTACCAGCGCAACCGCCCGGTGCGCACATCGAGGGCCACGACCGATGCCGTGTAGAGGTTGTCGCCAGGCCGTGAATCGCTGAATGTCTGCGGCGGGTTGCCGACGCCGACATATAACAGGTTACGCGCCGGGTCGAGCGCCGGGGTCATCCACACCGAACCACCACCTTGGCGCCAGGCATCTCGATGACGAGCGGCATCGCGCCGCTCCAGCGCGATATTGCGATGCAGCGAAAGATGATGCGCCGAGGTCACGTAGCGACCTTCCCAACCCGGGGAGACTGCCCACCAGCGCCACAGCGGTTTGCCGTCGGCTTGAGCATACGCGGCCACGAATCCGCGGGATGCGATATCGCCGCCCGAGCTGCCGACGAAGGCCATGCCGTGCCAGGCGAGCGGCGCCATGGTCTCCGTGTAGCTCAAAGCGGGATCGGCAACGCGGGTCTCCCAGCGCTTGCGACCGTTACGCTCGTCCAATGCGATCAGACGGTCGTCGATGGTCAAGAAAAACACCAAGCCCGAGGAGACTGCAACGCCCCGATTGACGAGTCCACAGCAAAGCTGTACGGGCGACACCGGCGTCGCGTATCGCCACAGCCTGGCTCCGCTCGTCGCGTCCAAGGCCACGACCGCCTGATCAGCACCGGTGGTGATGAACATCGTGCGGCCGACGACGATAGGCGAGGTTTCAAACGGTCCATAGACCCCGGTCCTATATTTCCAAAGCAGCCGTAGGTCGTGCACCGTGCTTGCGTTGATCTGCACGAACGGCACGTGGCGTGCGTTATCGAGCCCGTAGCCGAACGTGGGCCAGCCGGCGTCTCCCGGCAACGCGCCGCGCCCCACCGCAGCGATAAAGAACCCTGCTGCAAGGCAAAACACGAACATTCTCGCCGCGCCTCGAATGCCGATCGTTTGCACGCCTTTAGACCTTGGTCGCGAGTTCGTCGAGCAGCGGTTGTTGCGCGGCCACGATCTTGGCGGCCGCGCTCGTCAGCGAGAACCAAGCGCCGCGGTCCGCCTCGGGAAACTCTTGCATCTTCCCTGAACGCGGTGGCCACTCCAGCGAAAAGACGTTGCTGTGCAATTTCGCGGGTTCAAAATCGCCTTCGAACGCCCATGCGACGACGACCTTGCCGCGAGCCTGCTGGACCGGCGCCAGCGGGATGAACGGACCGGC
>JALYZS010000286.1 GCA_030948745.1 Vulcanimicrobiota bacterium
ACTAAAACCCTTCGCGGCCCGCGCGCCCTGCGACCGCGGTCACGCCCTGCCGGCTGTCACAAAACGCCGCGAATATGGTCCTTCATATGAGGGATGAACACGATCATGAAATGGATATTTGGAATCGCTCTGGTGGCAGCGTCGGCTTCCATCCTCGTGCCGGCATTGCTGCACTACCGCGCAGAAATCCGCTCGAACGGTCGGCTCGAGAGCCTGCATGAGTCCGCCAGTTTCTGACCCGCGGTCAGTTATCGCACTGATGAAGCGGGTCCGACGGCGTCGGCGTCGGCGTTGGTACGGGCAAGTTATACGCAAAGCCATAGAAGCTCGACGAACCCTTAGCGCGGATATGATGCAACGCGATCTCTGATCGCTGCGCTGTCACCACGCTGTAGCCGTTGATCGTGCTATAGGTCTGCGTCAGCACGATGTGATCACCCGGATTGTGGTAGTACCAATCGACCTGTGAGAGCGCCGCGCCTGATTTGGCGACCGTGACGTAGACGTCGGACACTTCGCCGCGGATCTTCGGCACCATGTGCAGCACGTATTGGTCGCCCTTGTCAGCCAGGCTGATGTCATAGCAGCGCTGCCAGCGATTCGCCGAATAGGCCGCCGACTCGACCTTGGTGATGCCTTTGAGGTAACCGGGGGTGTGCGGGAAATCGAAGACCGTGAAGCCAGGGCTGCTGTAGTATTGCATGCCCTCGAGGACGGGATGCAAATACGGGAAATTGACCTGCTTGACGTCGAGCCGGGCATGCGCAGCGTACGAATTCAGACCCGGGTTGCGATGCAGCACGCGGCCGACGATGGCTGCGACGCTCGCGTTGTCTGTCCCAGCGGCAGCAGCGGCCGGTGCTGGGACTGACCCGCCTAGGCCGCACAGCGTCACCACTGCCAAAAGAGCCAGGGCGAGCACAGCCGGGATGATGTTCTTCATAAAGCTCGTCGTCATGCAGCAATCCTCTTCTGAAGAAGAAACGGTTTCTCCCAAACAATGGTTTCGGGGTCGAGCCGTCCAGACCGGACGGTTATGAGCGAGCTCACGGCGACAAGGCTGGTATAGGAAAAGCGGGCCGTGGGTGTAAGGTCGCGTTCCCCCACCTGTTCAGCGGCCAGCCGTGAGCCGATGGTTAGGGAACAAGACCGGCTCCTTCGCGCGCCGCTGGGCGTGTCCAATCGCGCGAGGCGCCTCCTATTTCTCCCCTCGAGTCCGTGATGCCCGAAGCGATACGACCCGAAGTCATGGCACCCGTGGAGCAAGCGGATGATACGCGAGCGCCCGGCAGAGCCGCGGCGCGTTCGCACGCCGCGCCCGTTCTCAAGCGCCGGCCCAAGCGATGTGTGAGCGCTGACGCGCACATCAACCGGATCCAGATCGACAACCCGTCACCCTCCGCCCCCGTGAACCTCCGCGGGCCACGCACGGAGAAACTGCACGGCCAGGCTTTGGACCGCGAGCAACGCGCCAAGAAATATCAGCGCCTCAAATCGCTTAGCCAGCGCGCCGCGAATGATCCGGGCGCCTTCGCGGCACTCGCCGCGTGCGAGCTCGAAGCCGAGCGCAGGCGCGAAGCGCTGCAAGCGTTGCGTCCGAGCGGCAACCAGGCGGTACTCTTGGCGGCGCTCGAGCGGCGGCGCATGCAATACGTCAGCATCCCGCACGATCCGTACGCGATCGCCGCGGCTCAGACCCAGCGAGCGGCACGGCGGCAGAGCGTCACTACAGCAGCTGTCCAAGCGGTCTGCACCACACTGCTCGCCATGCTCGTGCTGCCCGTACTGGTGGCGGTGCTTGCGCAATTCGGACCTTCAGCCCAGCTCATTGTCGCGCTGCGGTCCGCCCACATGCCTGCACGTCCCTCACGCGCGGCGATCGCCCACAGACCCCTGAGAACGACGAAGCATCGAGCTTCAGAACACCCACAAAGGCCGCTGCCGGCCACCCGCCGTGCCGCGATCGCGAGCACTACAATGGTGCGTCGCGGACCGTGGGCGTTAAACGCCGATGGCCGGTGGACGACCACCGTGCACGCGCCGCGTTCCATGCATGACGTGCAGTTCCGGTCTTCTGCCGGAGAGGCATTGCCGCTTGAACGGTCAGCGCGATTGGGTGAAGGCGCGATCGTCCGACTGAGCACGCCGCAGGACGTAACCTTGACGATCGCATCGAGCGAGCGCACCATCCGGCGACGGCTTGCCGCACCACTGACCGGCTCGGCAGCCTTTGGAGCCTCGGCGCAACCGATGGGTCCGCACCTCGTGAGCATCGGATGGACGGCCTTGCCGCGCGCAAGCCAGGTGGCGGGCTTCAAGATATTCCGCTCGACGGGGGAAGGCGAAGCTAATGAGCTCATCGCCTCCGTCGCCGCGAACGAGCGCAGCTTCCGTGACATGTCGGTCGACGCCGGCAGCCGGTATCGTTACATCGTCGCAGCCGACTCCCCCCATGCAAGCTTGCACGCGGGCACCGACATCGTCGCCACGCCGCTGGAACTACCAGCTGCGGATACGAGCGCGCTCGCCGGCAAAGGCATGTTCTTGTATTTCTC
>JALYZS010000262.1 GCA_030948745.1 Vulcanimicrobiota bacterium
GAACATCCCAGGCACTGGTTGCAGCGGCGGTGGCGGCCTCGCCGGCATTGCGCTCGACAGCCTTCATAATCTCTACGTAAGTGACATAACAGAGTGCAGCGACTTTGCGACGTGGGTGCGCGTTTACCCGCCGGGCGCGAGCGGGAACACGACATTCACACGCGAGATTGGTGGCGACTTCCGCGGTAACTCCGGGCAGATCTTCGGGCCTCAGGCTCTCGCCATCGACCGCAGCGGCATTCTGTATGTAACCAACGACAATAGTAGCCCTTTTAGTACTGTTACGGTCTATGCGAATGGCGCCTCGACGCCGATGCGCAAGATTTCGGGCAGTAACACCGGCTTCGGTACCAATAACCTCGCTGGCGTTGCGCTGAATATGAGCGGCGACCTCGCTGTGGTGGTCACCAACCCAAACTCATGCACCCCTCAGACTGTTCGCGTATTCGCCCCCGGTGCCAACGGCAATGCGACTCCGACCCGGACCCTTGCGGCAGGCCTTTGCATCGACCCTCGAGGTGACGCCTTTGACAGCAGCGGCAATCTCTATGTGGCGTCTTTCAACAATAACGCTATCTTCATATATTCCCCCAGCGTCCCCAGCGGCGGGGCGCCGACGAACAAGATCACGGGGAGTCTCACCCAATTAAGCAACCCAGTCGGCATCGTGTTCGACAAAAAGGGAGATCTCTTCGTTGCTAATCAGGGTACGAACACCATCACAGAGTATGCGCCTGGAGCTACCGGGAACGCTGCACCAATGACAACGATATCGGGCAGCAACACGCTCCTGAACGTACCGTCTTACTTAGCGATCGGCCCCTAAAGCGGGCGAAGTCTCCGTGACGATGGCTGCCGGCATCGATTCGACTGTCGACCGCCATCGTCACACCGGAGCCCCTCCTCGTCAAGACCCAACGATCCAATCGCGCCTGCCTCATCCTGCAAAGGGCGTCGCACGATCCGGTTTTGCCGCGACGGGCCGGCATGATGTAGCCGCAGGCATCCAAAGAATGGCAACCGCATTTGCTGATATTTTCTCAAAGGCTGGGTTGCCCCGTCGGATGACCAAAAGATTCCAAATGAAAAGGACAGGCTGCCAGTCAAAAAAAAAGACCCAGCTCTACCAGCTGAGCTACATCCCCACGAGAATGCCGTATTGCCTGTACGGCGGTTAGGGTTGCGGTTCCCCTACCGTCAAACGGGCGACCGTCAGAAATCTCGCTCGCGTCGCGTCCTCGGGCACGACGAGCATTGCGAAGCCCGGGCTGGACAGGTTCTTGAAGTCGAAGAGATAGGCGAGCAGGATCTTCTTGGCGTTGAACTGCGCCGCGAACTCGGGGAAGCCGACGATCGCCGCACTCCCGTCCACGCTTGTCACCATCACATATTTGCGCGCCAGCGTCGCGGCATCATCGCCGAAGCGAGGCTGGGCGGCGGCGATGACGTCAGCTAACAGCACACCGCGGAAGGCATGCACCCGCTTGCGTCCGTCAGGATCGATCACTTGCAGCGTCAACGAGGTGCCGCGCATGTGCTCGAGATCTTTCAACGTGATGACGAGCGGTTTTACCACATCGCCGCCGACCTCGATGATCGCATGAGCGGCCAAGTCTTGGGGAGACCGTGTGGGCGGCGGAAGCGCCGGTGACGTGAGCGCTGGCGGTGGAGTCGGGAGGGGCGATGAGCCACCCAGCGGTTGAGCGGTCGGAATGCTGCCTGGCAGGGCGGGCAAGGTCGTGACCGACACCATCGGCGTCGGTTGCGCGGCCTGCACGACCGTCGCGCGCGGCGACGCTGCGCCTGCGATGGAAAACATCACGACGAGTGCGACCGCGCAGGCCACTGGCGCAAAAAAAGATCGTAGCTTCTGCAAAGGCCGCCTCCGGATCATGCGGTGATGTGCTGCTTTCAAGCGTTCGACCGCGATTCTGAGAAGCCTCGCTCGCGCAGCCAGCGCATGACGACGAACTTCGAGCGCTCGACGCAATCGGTATGCGTGGCGTCGATGATCTCAAACGTCTTCGGCTCGCTGGCCGCATCGAACAGGCCCCTGACCGCGGAAGGGCCGACGATGGCGTCCTTGCTGCCCGCGATGACCAGGAGCGGACGCGGCGCGACGGCAGCGATGCGCGCGGTGAAAGCATCCATCTGGGCGGTGATCTCATCGGGAGTCGGTCCGTCGACATATGCAGCGCGATTACGCAGGCCGCCGAGCACGCCGCCCGCGTTGAGCGTGCGATTGCGCCCCAGTGCAGTCGCCATGACGATCAGGCCGCTCACAGCGTCGGATTCCAGCGTGGCGCCGATCGCCGTTGCGGCACCCATGCTGTGCCCGGCAAGCACCACCTTGGCCGCGCGCGACCGGGCATAGGCGACGGCATCCAGCGCGTTAAGCCGCAGATCGCTTGCACTGCGCAACGGTGTCGAGCTGGCGCCCAGCTTGTGGCCTTGGAAGTCGAGAGCCAACGCCGCCGTACCTTCGACGGCGAGATAAAAGGCCAGCGGGTCGACATTGTGCTTGCTCGACGAATAGCCATGGCACAGCACGACGCACGTCTGGCTCGCGTTGCCCGCGTGATAGTAGAGCGCGCGCAAGGTTCCGCCTGCGCTGGCGATATCGACGCTCTCGATCTTGACGTGCGAAAGATCCCGGACGCGCATGCTACAGAGGATCACGCAGGATGAGCGTGGCGGTGCGAAGCGAACCACTGCGCCGGTACATGACGTGCACACGCGTGCCGGTCGGTTGCTTGAACAACTCGCGCGCGCGTTCGAGATCAATCACGAACTCGGTGTTGATCTTCAACACTTCATCGCCCACGCTCAAGCCGCTGGCGTCCGCCGGCGAATCCGGCACGACCGCGTGCACGTACACCCCATGGTTCTTGGCGACGATCCATGCGCCGCTGGTGTCGTAGACAGACACGGTGCCCGCCTCGTCGGCACGGGGCACGAGGCCGAGCGTCCGTGCAGGCAGGTCGATCCATAGGTCCATCCGCTCTAAGAGTCGTCCCCCGAGCATTCCGTCGACCCCAGGCGGGAACCAGTGTTGCCGCTCATCGGGCAGCGCGACGATCGGTCCGATGAGGCGCACGTCGCCGAGTTGGGCGCTGGCGGCACGCATGGTATGGCCGGCGATGCTCGCGCCCCAGCGTGCCTCACGGACTTCCGGCACTGCGCCGACGAGGCTGACGTGCCGCGCCGTGGCGGACGACATGCGCATTTCGAAATCTGAGCTCGCTCCGGTGTCGAGCCCGAACGAGCCCGCCGCGATATCATCCATCGTCACGGCCACAGCGGGGAATCCTCCGGCGATGTTGAGCGGTACGATCATGGCTTGTGCCGGACGCGCGGCGGCTTCCGCCAGATTGTTGCGGAAGATTCTCAGGCTCCCAGCCTTTCCATCCAACGCGACGGGAAACCGCGCCAGGATGTCCGCTCCCAAGACGCCGGCAGCGGGCGTGCCGAGGAAGGTCTTCGCATAGGCGCTGATCCCATTGCGAACCGCGGGCACATGCAAGAAGCGCACTGCACCGATCTGTAGCCCTTGCGCAGCACCCTGATCGGCATCGCGCAGCGCATCGACGTCGACACTTGTCTCTTGCACGCTCGTGTCGAATAAGAGGTCCGCGGGGTGGCCGTTGAGCACGACCTGGACGAACGGCCGATGCGCGTGGATCTCGAGCGGCACGCTGATGACGTCGGCGGGTGAAAGCCATAACATATCCGGCAGTGCGGCGGATGGAAGCACGGCGGGCAGCAAAAACGGCGGCGTCGTCCTTTTCACTGCCGGCGCTTCATGCGGACGCTTGAATGGCGAGCGCGAGGGTCGAGGCGATACGATGGGTCCACTCGCTGTGGCGGTCGCGGCCGGCGTCGGGGTCGCATCCACAAGCCCAACGCAAAAAAACGCCGTCGATGACGCCGCTAGCACGAACGAGAGAACCGCATACGTTACGAAGCGTTCAAAAATTCGAGCACCAACGCGTTGAAGTCGCGTGGCCGTTCCAACTGCGGGCAGTGGCCACAACGCTGTAGCCATTCGATGCGCGGGCGCTGCAATACCCGCCGCGCGATCTGCGTGTCGCGGACGGGGAACATGCGATCATTCGCCCCCCAGACGACGAGCACAGGTATCTCCAACGTGCGTAGCCGTTCGTGCAACGTCGCGAGACGCTGCGAATAGGTGAAGAAGGCCGCGATCATTTTGCGCGCCGCGACGCGTGACGCGTCGTGATGACGGCGGCCATAGAGATCGGCGATCGTCTCCTCGTCGGCGATCGACCGGTCGAAGAACCCGGCTGCATACGCCGCGCGGATGAGCTGACGCGGTCGCGGCAATGACCGCCACCACAAAAGCGCCTGCAGCATCACGCGACCAACCGGGTCACTGGGAAAGGTCGTGAACCCGGCAGAGTCCACGAGCACGAGGCGGCGAAACGAGTTGGGTGATGCGAGCGCAGCCAACAAAATACTCAACCCGCCGGCGGAACATCCTACCGCATCGACCTGGGCGAGCTCCAGTTCCTGGATGAACCGTTGCACGATGCCGGCGAAATAGGGCGGGTCATACGCCGCTTCGCGAGGACAGCCGCTCAAGCCATGCCCCGGCAGATCGAGCGCCAAGACACGACGGTGCGCACTGAGCGCATCGATGTTGCGGTGCCACGAAACGATGGAGTGGCCCAAACCGTGCACGAGCAGCAGTGGCGGTCCGTCGCCGACATCGAGGTAGTGGATGTCGGTGCCGTCGAGCGAGATGAGGCTGCTTCTCGCGTCCGCTGCGATCTGACACATGGGCAGAACTCGTCGGCCTTAAGGAGTGATCGTGACGTCACCGCCTGCGCTTGCGGCCGTCACTTCCGGCCCGCCCCCGTTTATCGCGATCGACATCGCGTGCGCGGAGACGAAACGGGCTTGCGCAATGCCGGCATCGAGGTTGTTTTGCACCGAACCTCGGTCGCTTTGGAAATCGACCAACGCAGCGACGCCGGGACGGAAGCTGAGCCGTATGGGCGCGTCGCCGGAACGGAAGCGGTACGAACCCGCTCCCAAACGTGCGAATCGCCAGTCGATGGATCCCGACTGGCAGACGACATCCGCCGTCTCCACTGCGCTGCCACGCGCGATGATGCGGCCGGTCGCTGTCTGGATGTGCACGTCACCGCCGATGCCCACGAGTATGATATTCCCAGAAGTCGTCCGGATGAAGCCATGGCCGACCACGTTCTGCAAGCGCACGCTGGCCGGGTTGCCGGTGATGACATAGGGACCGCGGACCCGGTTGAGCACCACGTCGCCGCCATCGGCATTGATGAAAAGGACGCCGACGCGCCGCGGCACGCCGAGGTTGATGTCACCCCCGGGATTCTCAAAAGCGATGCCGTCATTGTTATCGTTCAAGTGCGGCACGAAGAACTGGCGCGGTGGCAGCTGGAACATGCGCCAGCCGTGCCGGCCGAACAGACGCGTCCGCGTGGCCGGCACCATGATTCGCGAACGCGTGGTCTGGTCAAGGGCGAAATGCGACAGCCGAACGTTGGCCAGCCCGGGCTGCAACTGCAGGCCTGCAACGGCGGCGCTGCCGTTGACCGTGACGCGGCCGCCGGAGGAGTGGATCGTGACCACCGGTGTCGGGTTGCTTGGGATCAGATCGTCGGCGCGCACCGGCGACAGCATGCCTGGGGCGAGCGTCAAGCACAGCGTGAAAAGCGCTGCGATGCGCAGCAGTTCTAGCATGATCGAGACGGCCACGGCACGAGCTTGTGTTCCCTTCCTTATCATCCTAGGCGCAAGGCGGCGGGCCGGCATGAGCCCGCTGTAAGAG
>JALYZS010000356.1 GCA_030948745.1 Vulcanimicrobiota bacterium
GAACAGCCGTCCGATCTACACTGCGACCGTCATCCCCAACCGCGGCGCGTGGATCGAGTTCGAGACCGACAACGGCAGCAAGAACGACACGACCGAGGGCACGATCGGCGTGCGCATCGACAAGAACCGCAAGATCATGGCGACGACCTTCGTGCGCGCGCTCGACAAGAAGTACGAGAGCGACGAGGCGCTCAAAGCGCTGTTCGCGGATCCGCGCACGGGCGAAGTGCCCGCGATCATCCAGAACTGCCTTGAGAAAGACAAGGACGTCAAGACGCGCGAAGACGCGCTCAAAGAGATCTACAAGAAGCTGCGTCCCGGCGAGCCGGAAAACGTCGACAATGCGGAGACGCTGCTGCGCAACACGTTCTTCGACGAGAAGCGCTACGACCTCGGGTCGGTCGGCCGCTACAAGCTCAATCGCAAGCTCGAAAAGGAGTTCGCGATCATGAACTACGATGCGCCGCGTCTGGAAGAGGTCAAGGACAGCCACGGCCGCGTCAAAGAGAAAGCCGTCCGGCACCTCACGCGGGAAGACCTCATCGCGGTCCTGCGCCACCTCATCGACGTCGTCGAGGGTAACCAGAACATCGACGACATCGACCACCTGGGCAACCGCCGGGTGCGCTCGGTGGGCGAGCTGCTGCAGAACCAATTCCGCGTCGGTCTGTTGCGCCTGGAGCGCGTGGTGCGCGAGCGCATGACGGTGCAAGACATCGAGACGGTCACCCCGCAGGTGCTCATCAACATCCGTCCGGTGGTCGCAGCGATCAAGGAGTTCTTCGGCTCGAGCCAGCTGTCGCAATTCATGGACCAGACGAATTCGCTCGCCGAGCTCACCCACAAGCGGCGCTTGTCGGCGCTCGGGCCGGGCGGCCTGTCGCGCGAACGCGCGGGCTTCGAAGTCCGCGACGTCCACCACAGCCACTATGGCCGCATCTGTCCGATCGAGACGCCGGAAGGCCCGAACATCGGGCTCATCGGTTCGCTTGCGACGTATGCGCGGGTCAACAAATACGGCTTCATCGAGACGCCCTACCGTATCGTGCGCAAAGGCGTCGTCAGCGACGACATCATCTATCTCACGGCCGACGAAGAGGACCAGTTCCGCATCGCCCAAGCCAACTCGGCGCTGGATGCCAAGAACCGCCTCATGGGCGAGCGCGTCGTGTGCCGCTATGCCGAAGAGTACATCGAGGCATCGCCGAGCGACGTGCATCTCATGGACGTCTCGCCCAAGCAGATCGTGTCGGTCGCGACCGCGCTCATCCCGTTCTTGGAGCACGACGACGCTAACCGCGCCCTCATGGGCGCCAACATGCAGCGTCAGGCGGTGCCGTTGCTCGTACCAGAATCTCCGCTCGTCGGCACCGGCATGGAATACCGCGCGGCCAAGGACTCAGGCGGCGTGGTCGTCGCCGAAGAGGCGGGCGAAGTCCAATCGGTCACGGCTGAGCGCATCGAGATCAAGAACAGCAAGGGATTGGTCAAGAACTATCCTTTGATCAAGTTCATGCGCTCCAACGCCGGCACGTGCATCAATCAGAAGCCCATGGTGAACAAGGGCGACCACGTCAAGCGCGGTGCGATCATCGCCGACGGGCCGTCGAGCGCCGGGGGCGAGCTGTCGCTCGGGCAAAACGTGCTGGTCGCGTTCATGCCGTGGGAAGGCTACAACTACGAGGACGCCATCCTCATCTCCGAGCGCCTGGTCAAAGACGACCGCTTCACGTCGATCCACATCGAGGAGTACGAGTGCGAAGCGCGCGACACGAAGCTAGGGCCTGAAGAGATCACGCGCGATATCCCCAACGTCGGTGAAGACGCGCTGCAAGACCTGGACGAGCAAGGCATCATCCGAATCGGCGCCGAGGTCCGCCCGGAAGACATCCTCGTCGGCAAGGTGACGCCCAAGGGCGAGACCGAGCTGACGGCTGAGGAGCGCTTGCTGCGCGCCATCTTCGGTGAGAAGTCGCGCGAGGTACGCGACACGAGCCTGAAAGTGCCGCACGGCGAAAAGGGCAAAGTCATCGACGTCAAGGTCTTCAAACGGGAGAACGGCGACGAGCTTTCGCCGGGCGTCAACGAGCTCGTGCGCGTCTACGTGGCCCAGAAACGCAAGATCCTGCAAGGCGACAAGATGGCCGGCCGCCACGGCAACAAGGGCGTCATCGCCAAAGTGCTGCCCGAAGAGGACATGCCGTATCTGCCCGACGGCACACCGATCGAGATCGTGCTCAACCCGCTGGGCGTGCCCAGCCGTATGAACATCGGGCAGATCATGGAGACCCACTTGGGCTGGGCGGCGAAGCTGCTCGGCTTCCACATCGCCACGCCCGTCTTCGACGGGTCGCGCGAAGCCGACATCTGGGAGTGGCTGGAACGCGCGAAGCTCGCCCGCATCGGCAAGACCCGGCTGTTCGACGGCCGCAGCGGCGCGCCGTTCAACCGCGAGATCACCGTCGGCTACATCTATATGATGAAACTGGCGCACTTGGTGGACGACAAGATCCATGCCCGCTCGACCGGCCCGTACTCGATGATCACGCAGCAACCGTTGGGCGGCAAAGCGCAGTTCGGCGGTCAGCGTTTCGGCGAGATGGAGGTCTGGGCGCTGGAAGCCTACGGCGCGGCCTACACGCTGCAAGAGCTGCTGACGGTGAAGTCGGACGACGTCGTGGGGCGCGTCAAGACGTACGAAGCCATCGTCAAGGGCGAGAACGTGCTCGAGCCGGGCGTGCCCGAGTCGTTCAAGGTGCTCATCAAGGAACTGCAATCGCTCGCGCTCGACGTCAAGGTGCTCACCGAGAACCGGGAAGAGATCGAGATCCGGCTCACCGATGAGGACATGGGCGAAAAAGCAAGCGAGATCGGCCTGCTCATGGGCGATGAAGATCCCAAGCTCGTGGCGCCCGCCCCGACCACGGCCGCGTCGCGTCCGCGCCGCGCTGGAGCCGAAGGCGAGGTCGACGAGACCGAAGTCTTAGCCGCCGCCGCCAGCACCGCCGTGCTCGACGCGGAGTCGGATGATGAAGACGACGATGTTGAAGGCAGCGAAGAGATCTCCCTCGAGAGCCTGGGCGAAGCCGGCCTGGGCTCTATCGAAGACGTGGAACCG
>JALYZS010000360.1 GCA_030948745.1 Vulcanimicrobiota bacterium
GCCGTATTCGGACCAGGGCGAAGCGGTGCGCGCTTGGAGTCGAGCAAGTCGTTCGCCAAGCAGTTCATGGAACGCAATGGCATCCCGACCGCACGCTATCGCGTCGCACACGACGCGCGCCATGCAGAACGGCTGCTCGCGGGCTGGCCGCAGAACGTCGTGCTCAAGGCGGATGGACTGGCGGGCGGCAAGGGCGTGGTCGTCTGCGCGAGCCAGGACGAAGCGCGCGCGACCCTGGTCGAATGGTACGGCAAGCGAACGCTGCCCGGCGGCGGCAACGACGTCATTCTGGAGGAAGCGCTCGAAGGTCCGGAAGTCTCCCTGCTCGCGTTCTTCGACGGCTCGCGCTATGCGGTTTTGGAGCCTGCTTGCGACTACAAGCGAGCGCGCGACGGCGACAGCGGGCCCAACACCGGCGGCATGGGTGCCTATTCCCCCGCGCCGGATGTCCTGAGCGCCGACCTCATGGGAAAGGTGCGCTCGTCGGTCTTCGACCGGGCGCTCGAGGGTCTCAAACGCGAAGATATCGAGTATCGTGGATGTCTGTATGCCGGCCTCATGCTGACGTCGCGCGGCCCCATGGTCTTGGAGTTCAACGCCCGGCTCGGCGACCCCGAGACGCAGGCGCTGCTGCCGCGTTTGAGCAGCGACCTCTTCGTCACGCTCCAGGCGGTCGCGAACGGTCGCCTCGACGAACACGCTTTCCCCAGCTTCATCCACCGCGCGTGCGTCGCCGTGGTGCTGACCGGCGACGGTTATCCACTGCATGCACAGGCAGTGCATGGCATGCCGGCTTTCGCCGACGATGATCCCGATGTCGCTGCGTTTTGGGGCGTCTCGCGCTCAGGCGAAAGCGGCATCAGCGCGGACGGCGGGCGCATCCTCACGATCAGCGCACTGGGCGATGATATGGAAAGCGCGCGCCGTCGCGCTTACGACGCTTGCTCGCGCTACGAACGCAAGCTTCCGCAGGGGCTTGCGCTGCGATATCGTCGCGACATCGCCGACCGTGCCGTGGCTGCGACGCGTTGACGCGCGCGAGGTTTTCCGGTAAGGTTGAGACAGACATGAAGCACCCCGCCGCCTGCACGTGGTCCGGTTACGAGCCCAAACCCCAGCATAGCGAGGACGCCGTGCATGATGCGTGCGGGGTCTGTGGCCTGTATGTGCCGGCCGAAGACGTGGCGCGCACGACCTATTTCGCGCTCTACGCACTGCAACATCGTGGACAGGAGAGCGCCGGGATCGCGGTCTCCGACGGCAACGAGCTGCGCTGCTTCAAACAGATGGGTCTGCTGTCGCAGATCTTCACCGAGGAGAGCCTGGCCGAGCTGCCCGGCTTCCTTTCCGTCGGACACACGCGCTATTCGACGACCGGTTCCTCGGTCGTCTACAACGCGCAACCGTTACTGACGACGAGCGAGCTCGGGACGTTCGCACTCGCGCATAACGGCAACCTCGTGAACACCGAGCACCTGCGGGAAACGCTCGCGCCCCAGCCGGGAGGGGTCACCGATTCTGATTCCGACGTCATGGCGCGGATGATCGCGAGCCTGCCGCACGGCGACATGGAGGACCGCATCGCCCAGGTGATGCAGCGCTGCATCGGCGCGTTCTCGATCGTGCTCGGCACCGAGACGCAGCTGTTCGGGTTTCGCGATCCCTGGGGCGTGCGGCCGTTGTGCGTCGGACGGTACGGCGAGGGCTGGATGCTCGCGTCGGAGTCATGCGCCCTGAGCACCGTCGGCGCCGAGTTCATCCGCGAGGTCGCGCCGGGAGAGATCATCATCATCGACGAGCGCGGCATGCGCTCGCGCATGCTGCTGACGGAGCATAAGCCGGCGAATTGCATCTTCGAGTACATCTACTTTTCACGGCCGGACACGACGTACGCCGGACACGAGCTGTATCTGGCCCGCTACCGCATGGGCCGTGAGATCGCGCGCGAGCAGCCGGTCGACGCCGACGTCGTCATCGGCGTGCCGGACAGCGCCACCGCCGCGGCGATCGGCTATGCCGACGAGTCCGGGCTGCCGTACATCGAAGGCCTCATGAAGAACCGTTACATCGGGCGCACGTTCATCTCGCCCGACCCGCAGATGCGCGCGCAAGGCGTGAAGTTAAAATTCAACCCGCTCATCGCCAACTTGGACGGCAAACGTGTCGTGCTCGTCGACGATTCGATTGTGCGCGGCACGACGACCCGTCAGCTCGTGGCGCTGCTGCGGCGTTCGGGCGCCTCGCAGGTGCACGTCCGCATCACCTGCCCGCCGATGCGCCATCCCTGCTTCCTGGGCGTCGATACCGCGACGTACGACCAGCTCATCGCCGCCAACCACAGCATCGCGGAGATCCGCGAGGCCATCAATGCAGACACCCTCGGGTATCTGAGCGAAGACGGACTGGTCGCCGCCACCGGCCGGCCGCGCGGCGATTTCTGTATGGGCTGCTTCACTGGCACTTATCCGGCCGGCATCCACGAGGAGCTGCTGGACAAAGTTCGCGAGCCGGCGGGCAGCCGTTCCTAAAGCAGTCTGCTCGACTTCCTAGCGCACTGACCGGAAGAGGAACGAGCCCGCGATCTTGTGGCTCATCGTCTTGATGTCGCCACGCATGCTTTGCAGCGTCCGCCCCATCTGACCAAGCGCCGCACCAGCGACGCGTGACTGCGTGTCCATCGAATCTAAACGTTGGTTGGCGACGGCCAGCGACCGGTTCGTCTGGCTCAGCTTGCCGTCCATTGCTTTCAGCGTGACCGACATCCGGTCGAGCATCTCGAGCTTGCGGTTCATCGTGCGCAAGGTCTGCAGCTCAGTGTTGACGTGCGTCAGCGTGCTCGTCATCGTGTCGAGCTGTGACAAGAGATGCGCGATGGTGAGCCCCGCGAGCGCGAGTATCACCGCGGCGGCCAACCCGGCGAGCGGCAACCAGGCGGAACGGCGCGCGGGGCGCACCTGAGTCGAGGGGAGAGCATATCCTGGGTACATGAGTAACCTCGCTTCGCGAGATTCCTACCCAAGGATGCTGAAAAAAACCTGAAAGAATCCGTGCGCCGGAATCATCCCTGTGGGCTGAGCGCACGCAGCGCTTCGAACGCCATCGCAAAGGTGAATCCGTAGGCGGCGTGGCCGAGCAGGGAACGCAGGTTGGTCTGCCATGGATAGCTCGATGACGGCGGCGCGGCGCCGAGCAGCGACAGCCCGACCTCGTCGAACAGGAACATGCCGGTCGCTACCGCCATGCCCGCAGGCGCCGCAGATTCTTGGGCCAGGACGCCGCCGACGATGCCGCTGCTGGCGCCCAGGGCCCAGTGCAACAGCGGCCCGATCTTTTCGATGTCTTTTTTCACTGGATCAAGCTCGAGATTGCTCAAGATCTTCTGGGCGATGACGTGGGTGCTGGGCTGCGACTGCAGCTCTCGCTCGCGCTGCGCGATGTGTTCGGTGTAGAGCAGCTCGGTGACGACGTCCATGACGTACGTCGCCGCGAGCCCGGCCAGGAAACCCAGCCCCATGCGCGCAGTGGTGTTCATGGCCTATCGCGCGGCTTTGCTGCGCGAGCGCGCCGTCTTCACGGCACCGTTGGTCGAGATGGCAGGCGCTGGGGTCAAGCGCTGGTAGGCGGCTTCATCCGCCTTGCGATGGACAGTGCGCTTGGCGAGCAGCTCGGCGAGACGGACCAGGGGACGCAGCGCCACCGCGGTCGGTCCCTTGACGATGTGCGCCGCGTCTCGGTCGGTCCACGAAGTGCCAGCGATGTCGAGATGGATCCATGGCGCATCGCCGACGAACTCTTTCAAGAACATCGCGCCATAGATCGTGCCGGCAGCGCGGCCGCCGCTGTTCTTCATGTCTGCGATGGGGCTCTTGATGAGGTCGGCATACTCCGGGAACAGCGGCAGCTCCCAGTACCGTTCGCCGTACGGGCCGCCGGCTTCGTAGAAGAGGTCGACCAGCTCGCGATCGTTCGCCATGACGCCCGTGGTCGTGTTGCCGAGCGCGATGACCGCCGCGCCGGTGAGCGTCGCGACATCCACCATGTGGGTGGCACCGAGCTTGCGAGCGTAGCACAACCCATCGGCGAGCACGAGCCGGCCTTCGGCATCGGTGTTGATGATCTCGATGGACTTGCCGTTCATCGCGTGCACGATATCGCCCGGCTTGGTCGCCTTGCCGGACGGCATGTTGTCCGTGGCCATGACGACGCCGATGACGTTGATCGCGGGCTTGAGGCGCGCGATCGCCGCCATCGCTCCGATGACGGTGGCACCGCCCGCCATGTCGCCTTTCATGGCGTCCATGTCGAGTGCCGGCTTGAGCGAGATGCCGCCGGTGTCGAAGGTGATACCCTTGCCGATCAAGCCGAGCGTCGCCGTTTTGCCGCCCTTATCGCCGCGATATTCCATCGCGATCACTTTCGGTGGCTGATCGGCGCCCGCGGCGACGGAGAGCATCGAGCCCATGCCTAGCTTCTCCATCTCGCGCCGGTCGAGCACCGTGACCTTGAAGCCGAACGCTTTGCCGAGCTGCTGAGCGGTCTGCGCAAGGCGCGTGGGCGTCATCTCGTTGGAAGGCAAGTTGACCATCTCGCGCGCGCTGTTCGCCGCTTCACCGAGCGCGACGCCGCGCTCCGCGCCGCGCGTCAAGGCATCGAGATGGGCTTTGTCCTCAGTGAGCAGGGTGACCGACGTGACCGCCACGGGCTTGTTGTCGGTTTTTACCGTGCGATAGGGGGCGGGGTCGAAGGTCGCCATGACGGCGCCCTCGGCGGCATTCTCCGCCACGTCGGAGGGATCGAATGCGACGACATCCGGCAACACGACCGCGAGCCGGCTCAATTTGCGTTGGCCGGCGCTGCGCACGGCAAGCCCGCTCAACTTGGCATACGAGCTCGGGTGGAATGCACCACGGCTGCCCAAGCCGACGACGATGATGCGCCGCACGCCGGAGCTTTTCTTGGCAGCGGGGATGACGTGGACTTCACACTCGCGGCCGCGCAGCTCGCCGGACTTGCGCATATCAGAGAGCACGCCGCCGGTCATGGCGTCGACCGCACGAAAACTCGACGACGGGTCGCCATCGGAAAAGACGCCGAGGGCGAGGGCATCTGCTTTGACCTGAGACGGACGCTCAGCACGGACCTGTACCTTCATGCCGATTAGTGACCTTTCTGTAGCCGGACGGCGCCGATTTCTCCAAGCACCGCAAAGCGACCTGGCCACAGGCCGTAGGAAGGTTTTGACGCGGCGCGCGAAAGCGCTGCGGTGGAGGTAGGGGCATGCCCGATGCGTACAGCGCAGCCGGTGTCGACATCGACGCGGCCAACGCGACCGTCGCGAACTATCGCAGCATCCTCGCGCAGCACGACGACGCGCGCGTGCTGCAAGGCATTGGGGCGTTCAGCGGCTGCTTTGCGCTGCCGCACTACCGTGAGCCCGTGCTCGTGGCCAGCACCGACGGCGTCGGCACGAAGGTCCTCATCGCCTCCGCGCTGCGCCGCTATGACGGCATCGGCGCCGATCTCGTGCATCACTGCATTAACGACGTCGCGTGCAGCAACGCGCAGCCATTGTTCTTCTTGGACTATCTGGCGATGGGCAAGCTCGATCCGGATGCCGCGACGGCGATCGTGCGCGGCATCGCGCGGGCCTGCGCCGACAACGGCATCGCGTTGCTCGGCGGTGAGACCGCCGAGATGCCGGGGGTGTATGCGCCGTCGCACTTCGACCTCGCGGGGACCATCGTCGGAGCGCTCGAGCGCGACGCGTTGCTCGACCTGACCCAGGTCGTCGTGGGCGACGCGATCATCGGGCTGCCGGCCAACGGCTTGCACACAAACGGGTATTCCCTTGCACGCGCAGCGCTGCCGCAGCATGAATGGCATCAAAACATCAGTGCGGACAGCGAGATGAGCATCGCCGACGCGCTGCTCGCGGTCCATCCCAACTATTTGCGGCACATCCGTGCCGTGCAGGCAGCGGGCGTGCGAGTGAAGAGCATGGCGCACATCACGGGCGGCGGGCTCGCCGACAACTTGCCGCGTGCGTTCCCGGAGCATCTCGCCGCACGCGTGCGCACAACCGCTTGGCTCGTGCCTCCGATCATCGAGCTCATCGTGGCGCGAACCAAGCTCGCTACGGAAGAAGCCTACCGGACGTTCAATATGGGGGTGGGATTCTGTCTACTGGTGGACCCGTCCGCCACAAATGCCGCCCTGCGTGCTTTGCAGGCGAGCATGGCGAGCGTACCGATCCCTGGTGCGGAAACGCAGATGGCCTCCGTGCTCGGCGAGCTAGAACCGCGTCATCCGTGCGGTCCGGGTGTGATTTTTGACTGACGTGCCGACCGCGGTGCTCGTCTCAGGCGCGGGCACGAACCTGCAGGCGATCATCGCGGAGGTCCGTGCCGGCGACCTGCCTTTAGACTTGCGTCTGGTGATCGCGAACAAACCGCAGGCCACCGCGCTGCGTCATGCGCGCGAGGCCCGGATTCCGACGCAGGTGTTAGAGTTCGATCGCGCTCGCCAGGACCTTTCG
>JALYZS010000002.1 GCA_030948745.1 Vulcanimicrobiota bacterium
GGGTGAAGACGATCGCCCTGCCCTCGACCGGCAAACACGCGACCGTGCGCTACATCTTGTGCGACGATGAGGCGACGCTGGTCTTCATCGCCAATCTCGCCGCGATCACGCTGCACGTTTGGACCTCGCGCGTCGAGAGGTTGGACAATCCGGATTACGTCCTGTTCGATCTCGACCCGTGGGAAGGGTGCACGCTCAAGACGCTCGCGGCGGTCGCCTTGGACGTGCGCGCCGCGCTTGCCGAGCTCGGCCTTGATCCCGTCGTCAAGACATCCGGCGGAACCGGCTTGCACGTCATCCTGCGGCTGGCGCCGAAATATGACTACGACACGGTGAAAGCGTTCGCCGAGCTTGTCGCCCGGCACGTGGCCGAACGCAATCCGTCCAAAGTCACCCTGGAACGCATGACCAAGAAGCGCAAACGCGGCACGGTGTACATCGATTGGGTGCAGGTCGGCAAAGGGAAGACCATCGTGCCGCCCTTCGTCGTGCGTGCTCGAGCTGGTGCGCCTGTGTCAATGCCGCTGGCCTGGAAAGCCGTGGAAGATATGGGGCGCAAAACTGTGCGCGACCCGTTGCGGGAGTTCGGCCGCTGGAGCATGCGCAACGTGCCCGCGCTTTTGAAGAAACGCGGCGACCCCTGGGCGGCCGGGAGCAAAAAACATTCTCTCGAAAGTGCGTTGCGCAAAGCAGCCAAAGTTTGGGCATGACCGCGCAAACGCCGCCGTGCTACAATGTCGCCATGGATGACGAAAAAGATCGCTCGCCCGACCTGCCGGAGAATCCGTACGGTCCACCCGCCGCGGGCGGCGATGTGCCGCCCAACGACGTCGTCAACAAGTGGCCCGCGCAGAAAATAATAGAAGACAACGACCGGCGCATGGAGCGTTCGCTCGATGCGCCGGTGAGCGACACCGACACTGCGCACGAGCGCCCCGACTGATCGGGCAGAACCCAAAGCCTCTTCCTGGAAGGCATCGAACGTGCGTTTCACGAACGCGCGTTCGTACCCAACCACGGAGGTGTATTGGGCATGCCCTCATCCCAGCTTTGGAAAGAACGGGATTCAGCTGTCAAGTGGCATCTGTCGACGTCGATAGCGGAGTCGAAGCAACTCAGCCGCATCGAGCGGCGTGTCCTACTTTTTCTGTTCGCGTACTATAACCGAGAGCGGATCATCATCGATTATCCGGGGCATCGAAGCTTTTCCACCCGGCACCACATCCGTCCGGAGCAGCTGCAGCAAGCGCTACTGGCGCTCGAACGCGGCGGTTTTGTGTTGGCGCAACCCTCGCCCTATAACTTATGCGCCTATCTGCCCAACGCGTTGTTGTTGCATGAGGCGTTCGAACGCGCGCGCCAAGCCAGTCCCGAGCTCTTCGCGGGCTAAAGGCTTTAGGCGACTGCCACCTTCTTGCGCGCGGCACGGGTTCGCTTTTCACCGTTTTTCCCGGCGCCTTTTTTGCGTTGCTCCAAGCTGCGTTGCAACACGTCCATGAGGTTCACGACGTTGGTGGCTGGTTGCGGTTTCGCCTTGGCTTTGGGCACGTGTTTGCCTTGGACGCGTGCATCGATCATCGCCAGCACTTGGTCTTTGTACTTGTCGCGAAACGCGCTCGGGTCGAACTTGTCTGCCATTGTGTCGATGAGCATCATGGCCGCCTTCATCTCGGTCGGCGCTGTCTTGTCTTTGGTGGGCGGGAAGTCGAAGTTGTCCGCGGGGACGATCTCGTCGGCGTAGTGCATGATCTCGAGCACGAGCGCCTCGCCGTTGGGCTTGAGCGCTGCCAAGTGCTCGCGCGTGCGGATGACGACGTTGGCTATCCCGATTTTGCCGGATTTCTTCAGCGCCTCACGCAGCAGCGCGTAGGCGTGACGGCCCTTCTTCTCCGGCTCAAGATAGTACGGCGTGTCGTACAACATCGGGTCGATCTCTTTTTGATCCACGAACTCTACGATGTCCACCGACTGGGTCGCCTCGGGATTGACGCTTTTCAGATCTTCGTCGCTCAACACGACGTACTGCCCCTTCTCGTATTCGTAGCCGCGCACGACCTCGTTCCAACCGACTTTATGGCCGTGCTCGCAGACCCGCTCGTTCTTGATGCGCCCCTTGTCCTTTTCGTGCAAGAAGTTGAAATGCAGATCGTCGCCGCGCACCGCGGTATACAGCTTCACCGGAATGGTGACCAACCCGAAGTTGATCGAGCCCGTCCAAATAGCGTGTGCCATGAGATCCCTTCAGTTGTCTTGCGCCCAAGCAAGGGCACGCCCCAAAACCACGTTCCAATTATCGGCTGGCGATAAACTAAATCGCTTGCTTTGCTCGCATTGCGCACCGACCTTAGTGGGCTCCTGTAAGGTCCCAGGAGGGCTGAGCACTTCGGTAACCTCGGGCGCGCTCTACGTAAGACCGACGACCCCCAGGGCGGCTCACGTAAGGCACTCGTTGTGACCGCCCACACTCGAGTAAAATGGACTGGACGGTTCGGGACAGCCATAGCCGAGGTTTATCCATCTTCTTATATGCTTGACTTGCCCGCTCTGGTGAGCGTCGTGGTGCCCGCCTTCAACGAGGCGTCAATCGTTGAGCCCCACCTGCACGAGCTGGTGGCCTACCTCGACGCGTTCCACCCCGAGGGCGCCTACGAACTCATCGTGGTGGATGACGGCAGCTGGGACGACACGCCCGCCCTCGCAGATGCGTTCGCGGCCTCGCACCCGGCTGTGCGCGTGTATCACCACTCCTCGAACCGTGGCCTGGGCGCCGCGTTGCAAACCGGCTTCGCTCAGGCGCGGGGCGACGTCGTCGTAACGCTCGATCTCGATCTGAGCTACACGCCTGCGTGCATAGCCGCGCTTCTGCAAGCGCTTGCGGTCGACCAGGCCGACATCGCCGTCGCGTCGCCCTACAGCGCTGGCGGATCCGTGCGGAATGTGCCTTGGATGCGCAAGCAGATGAGCGCCTGGGCGAACCGTTTTTTGTCCGCAGCGACCGCTGGCGCCGTCGTGACCCTCACCGGAATGGTCAGGGCTTATGACGCACGCGCGGTACGAGCGCTTCGCGTGCACGCGCAGGGGATGGAGTTCAACCATGTCATCCTGCTGGCCGCGCTCAGGCGCGGCATGCGCGTGACGGAAGTGCCGGCGCAGCTGTGCTGGCGCGACGCGCCAGGTCTGCCGACGGAGCGCGTGGACGGCACGCCGCCACCGCGCCGGTCGAGCATGCGCATCCTCGGACATATCTGGTGCGTGCTCGCTAGCGGCTTCCGCCATCGACCCGCCATGGTGTTGACCTTGCCGGGGCTGATCCCGGGCTTGCTGCCGTGCGTGCTCGCACTGCTCGTCTTACTGCGACCGTCGCGCAGCGTCGTCGTCGACACGACCGCGATCACCATCACCGTACAGTGCGTGAGCCTCGCATTTTTGGCCGTGCTCACCGGCAGTTACGTCCGCCAGGTCCGGTCGCTGGCGCGGCGAGCTCCACTTGCCGACCGCAGGTCTGAATCGCATGCATAATCTTGCCGATCTGAGTCATGGCGTCCTCAAGCTGCCATCCGATCAAGACGCCAGCGGACGCAGCTTGGACCGCCACGAGCTCGCGTTGCTGCGTGAGGCGCTTAACAGCGGCACGCTCACCAGCACGAAAGGCACGTTCGTGCGGACGCTGCAGCAGCGCTTCGCGAGCCTGCTGAACGTGCGCCACGCGTTCGCCTGTGCCTCGGGCACTGCCGCAGTGCACTGCGCTGTGGCCGCGCTCGATCCGGAACCCGGCGACGAGATCATCACCTCGCCCATCACCGATATGGGCGCCTTGGCGCCCATCCTCTATCAAGGCGCCATTCCGGTGTTCGCGGACGTCGACGTCGCGACGTGCAATCTGACGGCGCGCACCATCCGCGAGCGCTTGAGCGAACGCACCCGCGCAATCGTCGTGACGCACTTGTTCGGCAACCCGTGCGACATGTCGGACATCCTCGCACTGGCGGCGCAGCACGGCATCGCTGTGATCGAAGACTGCGCGCAGGCGTTCTTAGCAAGCGATCGCGGCCGGCTCGCGGGCAGCATGGGCAGCATCGGTTGTTTCAGCCTGCAACAGGGCAAGCACATCACCACCGGCGAGGGCGGTCTCGTGGTGACCAACGACCCGTCGCTCGCGCGCCGGCTCGAACTGTTCATCAACAAAGCGTGGGGCTACGGGGACACCGATCCGGACCACTACTTCTTGGCGCTCAACTACCGCATGAGCGAGCTGCAGGGCGCGGTCGGCGTGGCGCAACTCGATAAGCTCGATCTGGCTGTGCGGCGGCGCATCTCGCTCGCCAACAAGCTGACGAGCCAACTGCGCGACGTGCCCGGCGTCGACGCTCCGGTCGTGCGGCCGCAGAGCCGTCACGTGTTCTGGAAATATTGCATCCGCGTGGACAAAAGCGTGCTGCCCGACGGCGTCACGCAACTCGCCGCGCGCCTGAAAGACCGCGGCATCGCTGCCGCGCCTCGCTACATCCAAAAGCCCGCCTTTCGCTGCGCGGTGTTCTCACAACAGCGCACGTTCGGCACGAGCCGCTATCCCTTCACCCTCGCACGCCCCGAGGCAGTGGACTACAGCGCCGAGCGTTTCCGCGGTACGTTCGCTGCGCTGGACGGCATCATCGTCATTCCTTGGAACGACCGCTACACCGACGATCATGTCGATTACATCGCCGGTTCCATCCGCGACGCGGCGCTGAGTCTGCGGAGCAGCGCATGAGAAACCCCAGAGTCCGTTTCGCCATCATCGGCGCGGGCGCGATCGCCCAAGCGTACGCCAAAGCGTTTGCCCAGTGTCCACTGGCGCAGGTCGTAGCCGTCGCCGACGTGCGGCTGGACGCGGCACGGCGCTTGGCGGCGGAGCTTGGCGCCCAGCCATTCGCTTCGCATTCGACGTTGCTGCGCGGGAAAGACTTCGACGCGGCGCTGGTATGCACGACGCCGGTCAGCCACACCGAGATCGCCGTGGCATTGCTTGGCGCCGGCAAGCATGTGCTGTGCGAGAAGCCGCTTGCCGTCGACATCGGCAGCGCCAAACGCATGCTCCAAGCAGCGCGTGATAGCCGCACCATCCTGACCATGGGCTCGAAGTTCCGCTACGTCGAGGACGTGATCCAGACCAAGCACTTCATCGAGACCGGACTCATCGGTCAGGTCATGGCGGTCGAGAACGGTTTCACCTCACGGGTCGACATGAGCAAGAGCTGGCATGCGATGCCGGCGCTCTCCGGCGGCGGCGTCATCATCGATAACGGCACACATTCGGTCGATATCGTGCGCTATCTGTGCGGGCCCATCGCCACCATCGCCGCCTCGGAAGCCATGCGCGTGCAACGTCTCGAGGTGGAGGACACCGCGCATTTGGTCGCGCGCACCGATAGCAATGTCCTCGCGAGCATCGACCTGTCCTGGAGCCTCAACCGCCAGAGCGAATCCTATATCCGCATCTGCGGAGCGGAAGGCACGGTCTCACTGGATTGGATGGGATCCAAGTATTGTTCGTCCAACGGCGGACGTTGGGTCCGCTTTGGGCGCGGCTATAACAAGATCGACGCGTTCGCAGCCCAGCTGCTGAACTTCTGCCGCGCCACCGTGCAGCAGGAAGCGCTGCTCATCAGCGCCGACGATGCGTTGGCCTCGGTCGAGACCATCACCGCCGCATATAAGTCGCTGCGCAGCCATCGCTGGGTCACGGTGCGTGCGGACGAGACGTACAGACCCCTCAGCGGCTTCGTCGCCGCGGCGGGCGCCTGACATGCTCACCCGCATCCACGCGACCGCCCGCATCGAGAACGACGTGCAGATCGGTCCGCGCTGCGCGATCTGGGATCATGTCCACATCCGCGCACGCACGCGGCTGGGCGACGAGTGCATCGTGGGCGAAAAGACCTACATCGCATACGACGTGCACATCGGCAATCGCGTCAAGATCAATGCCTTCGTGTATATCTGCGCGGGCGTGCAGATCGAGGATGGGGTGATGGTCAGCGCCGGCACCGTGTTCACCAACGATCGTACACCACGCGCCACCACGTCGGACCTCACCGCACTGCGCAGCTCGGCCCCCGACGAGCATACGCTGCTGACGAAAGTGCGCCAGGGCGCCACGATCGGCGCGCGCAGCGTGATCGGACCGGGGCTCACGATCGGCCGCTTTGCGATGATCGGCATGGGCGCGGTCGTCACGAAGCCCGTGCCTGATTTTCACCTCGCGGTTGGGCAGCCCGCGCGCAGCGTCGGTTGTGTCTGCCGCTGCGGCGAGGTCGTCATGCGTTTCGCGGGGCCGCCCGAAGAGACCACTGCGGTGCGCCGCTGCAGCGCCTGCGGAAGCGTGTACAGCATTGAAAAAGGCCGCGTTCGGGAAGGCGGTCTGACCGATGCGGTGCGGCAGATACGGCCGCCCAGCGTCGCAGCCGCTCCAATCTTCCCGCACGACGCAGCCTAGCGCTCCGGCATGGCACACCCGCAACCACACTGGGCGATCATCGGCGGCGGCCTCTTGGGCATGACGCTCGCCCATCGGCTGCGATCGTCCGGGCGCGAGGTGAGCCTGTTCGAAGCCGCTCCCCAACTCGGCGGTTTGGCGTCGCCGTGGCGGATCGGCGATTTCACGTGGGACCGGCACTATCACGTCACGCTGCTCTCTGATCTGGCGCTGCGCGCGCTTCTTGGCGAGCTCAACCTCGAAGCCGACATCCAGTGGGTGAAAACGCGCACTGGTCTGTACCACGGCGGCCGGCTTTACTCCATCTCGAACCTGCGGGAGTTTCTCGCGTTTCCGGGTCTCGATATGGTCGCCAAAGCGCGCCTCGCGCTGACGATCTTCTATGCGGCGCATTACAAACAGTGGTCGCGCTTGGAGGACATCAGCGTCAGCGATTGGCTGGTGCGACTCTCTGGGAAGTCGACGTTCGAGCGGTTCTGGCTGCCGCTCTTGCGCGCCAAACTGGGCGAGGGGTACCGGCAAGCGTCCGCCGCGTTCATCTGGGCGATCATCGCGCGCTTGTATGCCGCTCGGCGTACCGGACTGAAAGAAGAGATGTTCGGCTACGTGCCGGGCGGATACGCACGCGTCTTGAAGCGCTTCGCGGCCCGGCTCGCGGGCAGCGGCGTCGCCGTGCAGTGCTCGCGCCCTGCGGAACGCGTCGAGCGCGAAGCCGACGGCGGCATGCGCGTCCGCTTCAAGGACGGCACCACGGCCGTCTACGACAACGTCGTCGTGACCGCGCCCGGTCCTTTGGCGGCACGTCTTTGCCCGCAACTGAACCAGGATGAAAGCGCCCGCCTGCGTGACGTCGCCTATCAAGGCATCATCTGCGCCTCGCTCGTGCTGAAGAAACCTTTGGCCGGCTTCTATGTCACGAATATCACGGACGCGGGCACGCCGTTCACCGGGATCATCGAGATGTCGGCGCTGGTGTCGAAAGAGCAGTTCGGCGGCAAGACGCTCGTCTATCTGCCCAAGTACGCAGCTCCTGACGACCCGGCCTTTGCGCTTTCGGATGCCGAGATCGAACGGCGTTTCGTCCCCGCCCTGCTGCGCATGTTCCCGCATCTGAGCCTTGATGACATCGTCTGCTTCAAGGTCTCACGCGTGCCGTACGTCTTGCCGGTCGCGACGTTGGGCTACTCCAAACGCGTCGCGCCGATGGTGACGTCGATCCCTGGGCTGTTCACGGTGAACGCCGCGCACATCCTCAACGGCACGCTGAACGTCAACGAAACCGTGCAACTCGCGAATCGAGCTATAGGATCTCTCTTGGACGCCGAACAGGCGCTGACAGCGCCCCTCGCGGTGGCCGGATGAAATGAGCGATCATGATGCATCAGACTGACTCGCAAAAACCTTTGTGCAGCGTCTCGCTCGACCTGGACAACGAATGGTCGTATCTGAAGACCCACGGCGATACCGCCTGGACGTCGTTCCCTTCGTATCTGCCGCTGGTCGTGCCGCGCGTGCTCGATTTCCTGGAACGGCGCAAGCTGCGCATCACGTTCTTCATCGTGGGGCAAGACGCGGCGTTAGAGAAGAATGCCGCAGCGCTACGATCCATCGCCCAAGCCGGTCACGAGATCGGCAATCATTCGTTTCACCACGAGCCCTGGCTGCATCTGTACTCGCGTCAGGCCATGGAGCGTGAGCTCGCCGCCGCCGAAGAGCACATCACGCGGGCGACCGGCGCGCGGCCCTGCGGTTTTCGGGGACCCGGTTTCAGCTTCTCGCAAGACACGCTCGATCTGTTGGTGCAGCGCGGCTATGCGTACGACGCATCCACTTTTCCCACGTTCATCGGACCGCTCGCCCGGGCGTATTACTTCATGCGCAGCCGGCTCAACCGCAGCGAACTGCGGCGTCGCAAAGCGCTGTTCGGCAACCCACGCGACGGCCTGCGCCCCAACCGCCCCTACCGCTGGGACTTGCCCAGCGGACAGCTCTTGGAGATCCCCGTGACGACGATGCCGGGGTTTCGCCTGCCGATGCACGCAAGCTACGTCATCTATTTGGCGAGCTTCTCGCGCTGGCTCGCGCGCGCATACTTCCGCTGCGCCATCCTGCTCTGCCGTCTCAGCGGCACGCAGCCATCGCTCTTGCTGCATCCTTTGGATTTCTTGGGCGCCGAAGACAATAAGAGTCTGGCGTTTTTCCCGGGCATGCACATGGCGCGCGAGAGCAAGCTCGCCATCATGCACGAGCTTCTCGACGAGCTTGCGGCCAACTATAGCATCGTCGCGATGGACGATCAGGCGGCGAGCGTGATGGCGCACTCCGCAATGCGGGTGAGAGCGCTCAGCCCAGCATAGCGGAGACCCGGCGGCTGCCTGGGAGGTATTTTTTTCGCCCACCCCAATATAAGTAAGTCCCATGTCTGTTG
>JALYZS010000308.1 GCA_030948745.1 Vulcanimicrobiota bacterium
GTCCAAAGATGGCGTTGCGCGTCAAGAAAAGGAACTCGTATTGGATCTATGCTTAATTGGGCGCCCCACTTTTTAACAGCGGTCCTGAATTCTCGGGACGCGATGCTGGCTCGACCTTCGTATAATAACAGCACGCCTCCCGGCTTTACTAGTGGCATCGCAAGATGAAGCGCCTCCTCGGGCTTGGCTAACGCTCGAGCTAATACGGCCCCCGCGGTCGCTGCCATGCCTTGGCGAACTGCCCCTGAAGCGGTCCACGGCAGACATCGCACGTTCCCGAGCCCCAGAAGCTCCTTGATCCACGAAAGGAATTCGAGCCGTTTGCGCCGCGGCTCCAACAAGATGAAGCGCCAGTTCCCGTTGATCGCAGCTAAGGGTATGCCTGGAAAACCCGCACCGCTACCGAGGTCGATCACCGGATTTTCCAGTTGACGCCCTGCCACAGGCGCAACGCTATCCAGAACGTGCCTCACAATCAGAGTTCGTAGGTTGGCTGGACCGATAAGGTTCGTGCGCTCATTCGAGCTCAGGACTGCCTGGGTGAAGGTGAGGATACGCTCCAGCGCTTCAGCGGTTGCCGGCACTCCCAGCTCGCATAAACCTTCTGTCAGAAGCTGCTCGGCCTCGCTCGAAACGCTCACTCGCCGAGAGCGCCTGCATTAACCTCACGATGTATGTATACGGAAAGAACCGCTACATCGGCAGGCGTGACGCCGGGAATCCTTCCCGCCTGTCCGAGCGTGCGGGGCCGCTGAGCCTCGAACTTCTCCTTAGCTTCGCGCGAGAGCGCGCGACAATGCTTGAACGCAAAGGCATCGGGTATTGCCACGCTGTCGAGTTTGGACATCCGCTCGACGTTTGCGACCTGTCGCCGGATGTAGCCCTCGTACTTGATGGCTATTTCCAGGCGCGCTCCGAGCTCGTCCTCAATGTCGCCGGCGATGTCGGCATAGCCGATCTCTGGCCGGCGGAGCGCCTCTGCAAGGGTGATACCTGGCTCAACACCCAGGCGTAGGGCGTCGTCCCCCTTCACTCTCGACTGCGCAAGACGTTCGCCTTCTGCTCCGAGCCGCTGCATGCGGACCTGGAAATTGGAAAATCGCTCGTCATCGACGAGTCCGATCTCCCTGCCTAATGGCGTTAGCCTCTCGTCCGCGTTGTCGTGGCGAAGGATGAGACGATGTTCTGCGCGCGACGTCAACATGCGGTAGGGTTCAGCGGTACCCTTCGTCACCAAGTCGTCGATCATGGTGCCGATGTAGGAGGCGCTTCTCGGCATGCTGACGGGAGGGCGGGATTGCGCGCGTCGAGCGGCGTTTATCCCAGCAACTATCCCTTGCCCGGCTGCCTCTTCGTAGCCCGACGTACCGTTGATCTGTCCGGCATGGAAGAGGCCGGCCATCACTTTCGTTTCAAGCGTCGGCCAAAGCTGGGTTGGATCCGCGAAATCGTACTCTACCGCGTAACCCGCTCGCATCATCTCGACGTGTTCCATGCCGGGCAGCGTCCGCAACAACTCAAGCTGGACTTCCTCGGGAAGCGAAGTGGACAAGCCGCCCACGTACATCTCGCGCGTGTGCCACCCCTCGGGCTCGATGAACACCTGGTGGCTCGGGTTATGGGCGAACTTCATCACCTTGTCCTCTATAGAGGGACAATACCTCGGCCCGACACCGGCGATCAGTTGCAAGCCATACATGGGCGAACGATGCAGGTTGCGCCGGATAATCTCATGCGTCTGTTGGCTGGTCGCGCTGATATAACAGGATAGTTGCGGCCCCGGAAACGCCGCAGTGCTCTCATAAGAAAACATGAGCGGCACGGAGCTTGGAGCTTGTTCTTGCATCGCGTCCAGGTCGAGGCTGTCGCGATGGACGCGCGGTGGTGTGCCGGTCTTCAAGCGCCGAAGCTCGAGGCCGATGCGTTGCAGCGCCGCGCCCAGACTAAGGCTGGCTTGTTCGCCGGCCCGGCCCCCCGCGACGCTACGCTCACCTGCGTACATCTTGCCGCCCAGAAATGTGCCCGTGGCGATGACGATCTGCGCGGCCGCATATTCGGTCCCCGAGGCCAAGCGAACGCCGCGAACAGCCCCGGCGTGCGAAAGAATATCGACCACCACGCCCTGCCGCAGCGAAAGTCCGCCTTGAGCTTCGAGCGTCGCCTTCATCCGTTGCGCATATGCGCGCTTGTCAGCTTGGGCACGCAGGGTCCGCACGGCCGGCCCACGGCTCTCGTTCAGCCAACGCGTATGTAAGTAGGTGTGGTCGATGCAGCGCGCCATCTCGCCACCGAGCGCGTCGATCTCGCGTACGATCTGCCCCTTTGCTGGTCCACCGATCGCGGGGTTGCAGGGCATCAAGCCGATGGTATCAAGCGTGCCGCTCACGAGCAGCGTGCGCACGCCCATCCGCGCTGCCGCCAATGCGGCCTCGCAGCCCGCGTGGCCTCCGCCCACCACGATCACATCCATCCGATCGCTCATCCGCCCGCTGATTCGCTTTCGCGGCGCTAGGTTCTTTCGGTTACTTCCCGACGCAGAAGCGCGCGAAGATCTGCTCGATGATCTCTGCGCTGACATCCTCGCCTGTGACTTCGCCGTACGCGGCGGCTGCGTCGCGAAGATCGGGGCAGAGCAGATCGCTAGGCAGCCCGCGGCGTAGCGTTTCGTCTGCCTGATCGAGCGCTTCGGTCGCCCGCGTCAGGGCTTCGATCTGACGGCTGTTTGCCACGAGCGCGTTTTGCGCATCCGGCACGCGGCCGCCCCATCCCAATGCCGCGATGGCCTGCCGGATCTCGTCGACCACCCCTACGGTCAAGACGCTCCCGAGCACCATGCGCTCTTGTTCGCCTGCGCGTTCAGCGTGGGTGCGAAGCTCTGCGACGCCTGCGCCGCCTAGGTCGAGCTTGTTGCCCACCAACAGCCTGGTCTTGCCGTGGCTTAGCGCGAGCACGCCGCGGTCTTCCTCGGATAACGGCTTCGAAGCGTCGATCACGACGAGCCCGAGCTCAGCTTCGCGCAGGGCTTTTTTGGCTCGCTCCACGCCTTCCGCTTCTATGGCATCAGGTGTGGCGCGCAATCCGGCGGTGTCGCGCAAACGCAGCACGACGCCCTCCACAGCGACATGACCCTCGATGATATCGCGCGTCGTGCCCGGCAGCGGCGAGACGATCGCCCGCTCTGCTTCGAGCAGCGCGTTGAGCAAGGATGATTTCCCGGCGTTCGGCGGGCCGGCGATGACGCAGTCGATGCCGTCGCGCAATGCTTTCGCGCCCGCTGCATCCGCCAACAACGCGCCGATCGCACTGCGCTGCGTCGCGATGCAGCGTGCGATGACGGCAAGGTCGGGCGCGGGTACCTCATCTGGATAGTCGACATGCGCTTCGATCGCGACGAGCTGAGCGAACAGCGCACCGCGCAATGTTCGCAGCGTGTTGCCGGTGCTGCCCTCGAGCCGCGTCACTGCAGCGCGCGCTGCGCGTCCGGTTTCCGCGTTGATCAGATCCGCGACCGCCTCGGCCTGTGCCAGATCGAGCCGTCGGTTGAGATATGCACGGCGCGTGAATTCTCCGGGCGCCGCCAGACGCGCGCCGCTGTGCAACGCAGAGGCGAGCGCACTGCTCGCCACGCCTGTGCCGCCATGCACGTGCAGTTCGAGCAGATCCTCGCCAGTGTATGATGCGGGCGCGTAAAACCACACGGCGAGTGCGTCATCCACATGCGTGGCGTCGCGCGCGTCGAGCAGCCAGCCGCGGTGAAGACATGCGGCGCGCGGCCGGCTGACAGCGCGGCGCGGCGCAAAACAGCGGCAGCCGATGGCGTGCGCTTGCGGGCCGGATATGCGCAGCACAGCGATCGCGGAGACGCCGGGTGGCGTTGCAATGGCCGCGATGGTGTGGGAATCGGTCATGTCAAGGGAGGACAGGCGCGCTGCTGCGCGGCGGCGACAGGAGCCTAGTCGAACTCCTCAACGTCGCGATCCGAGGGCGGCGCGCTGTCGCGTGGCAATATGACGACGCGCCGCTGGCTGCCCACGCCGGTGCTTTCGGTCGCCAGCCCACGGTTCGCCGCGAGGGCGAGATGGATGATACGCCGCTCGGCCGGCGGCATTGGCTCGAGCTCGAGCGCCACGCCTTCGCGCAGAACGCGCGTCGCACAGCGCTGGGCGATGGCTCGCAGTGTGGCGATACGACGCTCGCGATAACCCTCGACGTCGACCGAAAAGAAGAGTTCGCGCGAGTCGCCGCGATGCATGACGGCGTTGGTGATGGCCGAGAGAGCGTCGATCATCGCCCCGTGCTTGCCGATGAGGATGGCCAGATCGCCCGGCTCGCCGCGCTCATCACGCGTACCGCGGCGATAGGTGCTCGCGCCGCCGTCGATCGCGTGCACGTCGATCGTGAGCTGACGTCCGTCGCGTGCCGGGTCGATGCCGCCGAAGGAAAGCCGCGCCGGCAATCCGAGCGTCGCGATGAGTCCGGCGAGGAAATCGCGCGCTTCCAGGTATGCGTCGCGATACTCGGGCGGACAGACGAGTTTGCGGGGCGCCGGCGCGCGATCGCGGTCGTGCCCATCGGGCGTGAAGCCGCGTCTGCGGCCGTCTGGTCTGCCGCCGTAAGGCCGGCCTGCGCCAGGGCCGCGCGGACCATATC
>JALYZS010000047.1 GCA_030948745.1 Vulcanimicrobiota bacterium
CTTCCAAGTCATCCGCAAACTCAAGACAAGCGGCGTGGCAGTCGTCTACATCTCGCACCGCATGGAAGAGATATTCGCGATCGCCGACCGCATCACGATCTTCCGCGACGGAAAACTGGTGCGCACCGACGATCGCGCCGCCTTGACAGCCGACGACGTCATCCGGGCGATGGTGGGCCGCAGTCTGTCGGCGCACTTCCCCGCGCTACCGCCGGAACCGCAGAGAACGCAGCCGCTGTTGCGCGTACGCGATCTGACCGCCGCAGGCCGCATGAGCGGTGTCTCGTTGGACGTCTTTCCTGGGGAGATCGTCGGACTGGCCGGCCTGATCGGTGCCGGCCGCACCTCGCTGCTGCGCGCGATCTGCGGCGCGGACCGGTTCGACAGCGGGTCGCTTGAGTTCGACGGCATGCCGCTGCGTCCGCGCAGTCCGCATGAAGCCATCGAGACCGGCTTGGCGCTGGTCACGGAAGATCGCAAGTCACAAGGCTTGATCCTGGGCATGAGCATCCGCGAGAACGTCACGCTGCCGCACTTGGAGGACTACGTTCATCGCGGGCGCATCGATCGAGGGGAAGAAGGCGAGGCGGTCGCCAAACTCGCGGCCGAATTGCACATCCGCACACCTTCGTTGGAACAGCTGGTGCGCAACCTTTCCGGTGGCAATCAGCAAAAAGTCGTGCTCGCGAAATGGCTCCTGAAGAAAGCGAAGCTCATCTGCTTTGATGAGCCGACGCGCGGCATTGACGTCGGTGCCAAAGCCGAGATCTACGAGCTCATGGTGAGCCTGGCGCGTAGCGGTACTGCGATCCTCATGGCATCATCCGAACTGCCCGAAGTGCTGGGCATGTCGATGCGCATCGCCGTCATGCATCAGGGCCGCATCGTTCGCGTTTTCGCGCGTGATGAAGCCAGCCAGGAAGACATCATCCGCTATGCTGCCGGCGCGGCGGCTGCATGAGCGTGCAAGAGCAACACGCCGCCACCGTCGTCGAATCCGAAACACGCCGCGTCGAACAACAAAAACGGCGTGCCGGTCTGCAGCGCACCGCCGGGCTGATCGTCGGTCTGATCGTCTTGCTGACCGCGCTGAACGTAGCGACACATGGCAACTTCCTGCAGCCGGGCAACGTTCTCAACGTGCTGCGCCAGATCGCCGTCAATGCGATTCTCGCGGTTGGCCAGACGATGGTGATCATCACGGCGGGCATTGATCTCTCGGTCGGGTCGCTCATCGCGCTCACCGGCGTGCTCATGGCAGGCACGCTCAACGCAGAACAATCGGTTGTGTTCGGCGTCGCGTTCGCCGCGCTTGTCGGACTTTCGGTCGGCGGAGCTGCAGGATTCATCAATGGTCTGCCCGTCGTGCGCTTCGGCTTGCCGCCGTTCATCACGACGTTGGCGATGATGCTTATGGCACGTGGGTTGGCTTTTCTGTACACGGGCGGCCGGCCGATCGAGATCGGGAACAGCGCGTTTAACTTCTTGGGAAGCGGCTTCATCTTTCCAGGTCTGGGCCATCTCCTCGGCATCCCGGGGATACCAACGCCCGTCACCATCATGCTCGCCGTCGTCCTCGCGGGGAGCTACGTGCTCACCCAGACGAGGTTCGGGCGGTACGTGTACGCCATCGGCGGCAATGAGGAAGCGGCGCGCCTCTCGGGCATCAACGTGTTCAACGTGAAATTGATCGTCTACATGATCTCCGGCGCGTTGGCCGGGTTGGCCAGCCTGTTGCTTGCGGCACGCTTGAATTCTGGCATCCCGCAATCCGGCCAAGGCTACGAGCTGCAGTCCATCGCCGCAGTTGTCGTGGGAGGCACGTCGCTTATGGGCGGGCGGGGCTCGATCGGGGGCACATTTGTGGGCGCGCTCCTCATCGGAATGTTGTATAATCTGATGAACTTGCTAAGCATTCAGTCGTACGCGCAGGAAGTCGTGCTGGGAGCGGTGATTCTTACTGCTGTCCTGCTCGATCAATTGCGCAGGCAATACCTCGCCGCCCGGTAAGGAGCATGACGGAACAACCCTGGGACCGCGTCGATCCGCTGGCTGCACGCTGGAAGAAGTTCACGGTCTCAGATGATGCGGAGCGGGTGGCTGCGGTGGAGCATTCCCCCACCTCCGAGCTGCAGCGTTATATAAAGGAAGTCGACGAAGTCCGAGCTGATATCGACGGCCTTGTCAGTGGGCTCGAAAAGAAGTACGGACTGTTCGAAACGGGCGATATCGGAGCAGATGTGCCGCCCGACGAACGCGACGCACACCGTCACCAGGCATTGCTTGCGCTGCGCCAGGCGTATGAGGAAGCAAGCGCTGAAATGGAAGACCGCGAGCTCGCAGGCGAGGTCTGATACGGGCCCTATTGTAGGACCGTAGTCCTAAACCGCCGCGTCAGCGTCAGGCCGTTTACCCCGCTTTTGCGGGCGGTAACGTTCTACTCTCGTGCGGCCTGTTGCGCATACAATGTCATGGAGATGACCGCAACTATTCGGAACATTAAGCCGCGCGTCTGCGTTGCGTATATCGATGACCAGCTATTATTCCGGGAAGCCTTAGTCAGCGTGCTGGAAGCAAGCGGATCGATTTCCGTGATGCATAGCGCTGGGCATCAGCGGGTCGAGCTAGGGCGGTTGAGCCAACTGCATGTGGCGGGGTTGCTCATTTCGCTCGATATGCAGGTCCACGATCCAATGGCAACGCTGCGGCAAGCGCGCTTGGAGGTACCGGACCTGCCTATGTGTGCGTTGGTAGCAGTCGATAGGTTGGAAAGAGCGCGCGAAGCGATTTCCGCGGGATGCCGCGGGGCGGTCAGCACGGCAGCATCGCTGGACGTCCTCATCGCCGCACTTGAAGCGATTTCGGGTGGCGAAGCGTACGTGGATTCCACGCTCGGCGGACGGCTACTCGCAAAATCGATCATGCGGCCGGCAGACGGACGCAGCCCGAAGCATCTCAATGCGTCTTCGTTCGTCGCAAAAGCTGGCGACGTCCCAAAGAATTGATGAAAGCCGATGGTATGAAGCAGGATAGGCATTTTTCACTGAAGGCGGCGACGAACGCGGTGCTTGTGGCGGTTACAGCGTTGTTCTTGATTGCGGTAGCAGGTGCGGCGCGGGCGGACAGCGCCACTGGCTACCTCATCCACGGCAGCGATCAGCTCAATGTCGTCGTGTATGGAGACTCATCTTTAACGCAAACCGTCACCGTATTGCCCGACGGTGATATCTCGATGCCGTTGGTCGGTCCCGTGCATGTGGGCGGTCTGACTCCGGCGCAAGCCGCTCAGAAAATCGCCCGCTCTTTGCAAAAATTCGTGAAACATCCGGTGGTGTCGGTTTCTGTCGCGCAAGAAGGACAGCTCAGTGTGCTGGTCTTGGGCAACGTAAAAACACCTGGCAAGTACCAGTTACCGCCCAATAGTCACGTGACCGACGCGATTGCCGCGGCAGGCGGTATAGGGCCGACCGACGGTCCGTATCCCGATGCGCGGGTTGGGGCGTCAACCGGCGCCACGTCAACGGTATCTTTGCAAAAGCTACTGCACGATGGCGATACCGCGCAAAATTTAGCCGTACAGGATAGCACAATTGTATACATCCCCTCGCCTGTGCAAATCACCGTCGAAGTGCTCGGCAGTGTGGACCATCCCGGCGAGATCCCGCTCAACGAGGGCGATAGGCTCTCCATGGCCATTGCAAAAGCCGGCAATAGCCAAGCCGCAAACTCAGATCTGAACAGGATACATGTGACACGGAACCTACCAAGCGGGCAAGTGCAGAACTTCGACATCAACTTATACGAGAAACTGCAACAAGGCGACCTTTCGAAAGACCTCGTCATGCAGAGGGGCGACGTGGTATACGTGCCGCAGGCCAAGAAGGGCTCAGCGTCGGGGTTGGCGGGCGGCGCCAGCCTGCTGTACACGTTACGGCTGCTATTATTACACTTCTAATTCAGGATGATTGGAGCGTATTAGGACATGCGTAACCGCAAACAATTACTCGCGCTAGGATGCGCGCTGGGAGCCGCAACGGTTATCGCGGCATGCGGCGGCGGAGGTGGAGGCGGCGGTACGCTGCCCGGCCCCAACCCCTCGCCTTCGGTGGCACCCTCGCCGACGCCGGCTTTGAACGGCACTCTACAAGTCGCAACCGGAGGCAACACCGTATCGGGTTTTACGTACACCGCCGCCGGTAACGCCCAAGTCGTGTTTTCATGCGGTTGCAGTTCGCAAGCAGGCACAGGCACAGCGGACGGCACGGGATCATTCACCTTGACCGCGGTCTCCACCCCGACGCCGTCCGCGCCAAATCCTACATACACCATCGTACCGACCCGAAACTATGTGGTCATCGGGACGACATCGGCAGGCGAAGCCTGGAATATGGACTTCGCTGGATCGATCCCAAGCCATAACCTTAGTCTCGCATCTCCCAACGACGTATATGCGGCAGCCGCCACGCTATACGTCTATCAGAATTCACCGCCGGGCGCCACTGCATTCGATGCGTGGAATTTCAACACGGTGCTGGCCTGGCTGACGACATTGCACGCGAGCCCCAACGCCGCGGAAATAAAGCTGCTCAATGACATTGCGGCCCAGAGTGGCGCGCATGCGACGTTATTTCCAACTGCGCCGGGTTGGAATCCGAGCCAACCGACGAATGCGCTTATCAAGTCAGATATCACTGCCGTCGTGGCGAGCAGCGACGCAACAAAACCCACTCCTTGCCCCGGGGCGGCGTGCACCGGCACGCCAGCGCCATAATAAACGGCTCATCGCAATGACCGGATGAGGCCAGCGGGAAGCGCTGGCCTCTTCCCGTCAAAAACGATCACTCAATAGATGCTTCTCGCGCCGCCTGGCACCGAATCGGCATTCGTCAGCATACGACAAAAGATAGTAGCGACTGTATTCGAGAGCAATCTCAATCGAGACGAGCCAGAACGCTGATAGTTTCGCCAACGGTCCGCGACCTCACGGTAGTAAGGATCGCCAGTCATCGCAGCCGTCACCCGTAGCTGAGCGATGTGAAAGGCATGATACTTCAATACGGCGAGGTTACGAAAGCCGCGGCGTGAGGCGAGCGCGGAATAATAAGACCAAAAACCGGAGTCGTAATCTGGCAGCCTGCGCCGCAGCGTAAGCAGTGCGGCCTCGTGCAGCTCGTGCACCCACGGCTCGGCATGCACCTTCATCAAATCCCATAAACCCCAGAGAGCAAAGATATGTCCGTTGAGGATGTGGCTCGGCGGTTCGATCGCAACTTCTTCGAGCACGGCATCGCCGCTGGCGCTACGCCACACTGCCCCACCGGATTCCAAAAGATGCTGAAAGGGCGTTGCCGCGCCAATAGCTGCGCTCAGATAGCGCGTGTTTGCTGTGGCATCATACGCGCGAACCAGGAGCGACAGCGCTTCTCCTTGCGCCATGCCTGAGATCCATCCCGCTTTTGCGCCGTAGTGCGGATAGGGAAAATCATACACATAACAACCCGGGACTCCAGCGAGATCTTTTTGCGCCCCCACACACCAGTCGGCTTGTGCCAAGAATGCATCCAGCGCCGTTTGTGATCCTGACCCGCGCCATTGGTTGTACCGATGCAGGCCGAACTGGAAAATTCTTACCGGATGATAGTCCCGCGCTGGACGGGTTAAAAGAACGCCCGCGTCATCCAGCGGGCAGTCATACCATCCCTCACCGTAGGGACCGGACTCGCCAGACCACTCGATATAGTACGGCCCGATTGAGGCTTGATCCGGGGGCGGGATATTGAACGCCCTCGTGACGCCCCAGCTGAAGGGAAACGCACGACGAAACGAGTTCATGAAAGCGTGAGACCGCATCCTGAGGCCCCCCAAAGTCAGCCCCCGGATGTGCGCCAAGGGCACTAGGACTTAAGGCCCCACGGGCGCGAGCAATAAAAGGCCGCTTGACCCGAAAACTCGGGTGATACCGGACTTTGTGCGCGAACGCTGGTCACGGTAGCATAGAGACGAAGAAACATCACTCGATCGAACAGATTCCACCCGGTTCGGAAGGTGCGTCGTCACTATATTCGGGCAGCTGTCAAGCGTCTCCCGCGCTACGTGTCCGGTTGTGGAAGCAACGCAACAAGTCGTAATCCTGTTGCGTTACAGCACAGTCGTGATGGTTCGGTCGAGAAGGCGTGCCGCCTCGTCGGTAGTGTGACTGTAGCCCTTGAGGAAAGAGATACAAGCGAATGTACCAGTTGACTTCAGGAAACACAATATTGCCGGCGGAGCCGACATTGCGCGAAGACGACTTCGCGTCGATGACGGGGACGTTCGTGCGTCGGTGGCGTGCGTTCGTGGCGATCTTTGTCATTTTCTTGGGGATCGTGTTGATGTACTCGCTCTTGTGGCCGAAGTCGTACGTCAGTCACATCAAGCTCATCTCTGGCAGTTCCAATCCCGAATTCAGGGGCGCCAATTCAGACTTGCCTATCCTCAATGCATTGACGGCAGCCATGGGTGGCCAGCAATCGAACGAAACCTATGCCGAGTTGCTGTCGGAAACACCGATAGCGCAACAAGTGGCCAACGATTTACATCTGAACACCAGCGCCCACCAGTTGCTCAAACACGTCACCGTGAAGCCCGTTACGCAAACGCAAATTCTTGACGTCGCGGTCGAGTGGCCGAACGCGCAAATGGCTACGAAGATCGCGAATGCTTTCGGCACGACGTTCATCACCCGTGAGCGGGATTTACTTGCCACTCAGGCAGGTTCGGCGCAGGGTTTTCTGTCCGAGCAGATTCCCAGAGCCGAAGCAGCAATGCACCGCGCGGAGAGCGACCTGGCACGGTTCCAGGCGGCTCATCCAAGCGTGTACGTCGGAGCTAGCGCAGACGGCCAGGGATCGGATAGCGCGGTCTTCACCGCGCAACAAAAATTGGCGCAGGTGCAAGTTGACGCTGGGCAGGCTCAGGCGCAACTTGCGAACGTGGTTGCGCAAATGAGCTCCCTCGCACCGACCATTAATGCGCAGTCGAACGTCGTCCAGAATCCAGTCAGCGCTCAGCTCCGCACCCAGCTCGCCCAGGTCGACGTCCAACTCGAATCAGCACGCAAACAATTTACAGAGCAACACCCCACCGTACAAGCGTTGGAGCAACAGAAAGCGCAGCTCGAGCGCGAAATCAGCAGCCTTGCACCCACCGTGGTCGCGGGCAACAACATCGAACCGAACCCTGTGTATCAGCAGCTTAACCAGCAAGCCGCAACGCTTCGCTCCCAGATCGCCGGCGATCAGGCGCAAATAGGGACGCTCACGGCCGAGCTAGGGCAGATGAACGGCCCGCTCAACTCGTTGCCGGCGGCAACCATGAAGCTGGCCAACCTGCAGCGCAGGGCGAAGATGGCGCAAGACGTCTACACGGCGCTCATGACAAAATATAATGACGCCGAGGTGGCAAAGACTGCAGCGCTCAGCGATGTCGCCATCACGGAATATGCAAATCCGGCCAGCGTTCAAATAAAACCGGATCCGATTTTAACGCCGATTCTCGGAGCCTTCATTGGTCTGATCCTCGCGATTAGCGGCGTCTTTGTGATCGATTTCTTTGACAACACTTTCAAAGACGAGCGCGACGTCGAGCGTGTGGGCTTGCCGATTCTGGCCAGCATTCCGCAGCTCAACGGCAAGCAGCACAAGAACCAAAAGTCGCTCAGCTGGCTGCGCTCGATGACGATTGAGTCTTTCATTCAACTCGTGACCGCGGTGCGTTATTCTTCCGACAAGCCGCTCAAGACCATCGCCATCACCAGTCCCCTCCAGGGCGACGGAAAGTCGACCATCGCGCTCAACACCGCGGCAGCGCTCGCCGAAATGCAACCGCGCGTCCTGCTCGTGGATGCCGACTTGCGCCGGCCGAGCGTCCATGAAAAACTGGGCCTCAGCAACGACAGAGGGCTGTCTGACGTTCTCGTCGGCCTCGTGCCCCTCGCTGACGCGATTCAGCCGACCAAACACACCGGTCTGGATATACTTTCGTGTGGCAGAGCAGCGCCCAACCCAATGGCGCTGCTGCAGTCCCAGCAACTGGTTGCATTGTTGGAAGAGATGGGGCGTAGCTATCAAACAATCATATTGGACACCCCGGCACTTTTGCCGATGTTCGATGCCGCGATCGTGGCCGGGAGGGCCGACGGATGCGTGCTGGTCGTTTCCGCCGGGCGGACCAACGCACGGGAAACCAAGCAGGCACTGGATCGGTTGATGCGGGTTCCCTCAACGAATGTGCTCGGCGTGGTCCTTAACCGCGCTAGCGTGAAGCTCCAGTACGGTTACGAGTACCTGAACGACGCTGAACCGCTGCCTCTTCCTATCGCGCAATAGGCGGCATTTCAGAACATGTCGCATCGCAGTCCGGAAGCGCTCGCACCCATGGCCAGGAAAAAGCGTCGAGCCCCCAGTCATCCACTTATCGATCAGGCTTGGCAGATGGGTATTGATGCAGGGATCATTATTGCATCGGCGATCACTGCGGCGCTCGTCTTCTCACCAGCGGCACTCGATCTTTCTGGATTGCTCATCTCGGCGTACGTGGTGTCGGGCTGTTTGATCGCCGGACTGTTCTTGTCTGACGCCGCCGTTCGTACAGATATTCGCATCGGCGCATTCTTCGCGCCCGCCAATGTGCTCGGCTTTACGCTGGGTGGCATCGTAGCAGCAGTCATACACGTTTTCTGGCCGCACGCACTGGTTGCAGAATACCACGTTATTTTGGGGATGGTTCTGCTGGCGGGTTGCATGGTGGCATTTCGACGCACCGCAAACCTTCTGCCGATTCCGTTCGGCCGGCGCTCGAACGCGGGCAAGCAATCCACTATCGTGGTTGGCTCCGGCAAAGCTGCCGCTGCGCTCATCCGGGCCATCGAGGGCGGAAATGGGTTCCCATTTAACATTTCCGGGTTCGTCGACGATGAACCGCTTACGCGCCGAATTGACCACGTGTCCTATATTGGCCCATTGAAGTCCTTACGGAAGCTCATCGCGCAACACGCGGTGGACACGATTATCGTCGCGGTCTCGTCGGCGTCCAGCGACTTGCTTGATCGAGTCACCGACCTTTGCACGAACGTACCGAATCGGCGCCCGCCGGTCGTGAAGATCTTACCAGATCTGGCGGACTTGCTCACGAGCACGATGGCAGCGCGCATCCGCGACGTACGCCCCGAAGATTTGCTCCATCGTCATCC
>JALYZS010000049.1 GCA_030948745.1 Vulcanimicrobiota bacterium
CTCGACCATTTCTTCCAAGGGCCGGTCACCGCGGTGACGTTCGGCGACGCGCAATACCGTTGGCACAGCAACGGCCCGGATGGTTTTGCAGATCCGGACGGGCCCGAGGTCTCGCGCAGCGTCGGCGGGGGCAAAGGCGCGGTGTACGTACTGCCATGCAGCTCTATCACGGTCTTGAGCGGCAGGGTGCGCTAGATACGCCGCGGCACGAATTCATTGTGCTGCGCCCGGCCGGCCGCGTAAACAGCCGTTACACTTGCTGGCACGAGAGCGCGCAGGCAGACGCCCGGCGCGTTTTTTCTTGCCCCGCGCACCGATACCATGGGCATGATGCATGGAAGGCGACTTTCCGCGGCGCGAGCGGTACTGCCGGCAGCGGCCGAACCCTGGTGCAGGAAGCCATCGTGTACGTCTGGGCGCCATATCCGTACATCGCGATGTACACACGCTTCGGCCAGCAACCTGCGCTGCAGGCTGCGCGCTCCGCTTTGGTAAGCCTTTGCCCGCCTGGCAGCATGGGCCACAGCACGACGAGCTGGTAGTCCCCGCACCACCCCACGAAATATGACAGGTTTGGGTGCGCGCTCGTGGGTGGATAGGAGCGCCGCGTGTCGAAGTCAGCGCTTCCATGTTTTCGACCGTTTCAGAACGCGTGCAGCGATCAGCTTTTGATCCGCTCGTCGACCAATGGTTCCACAGCCGGTTCGGCGAGGCGACCGCGCCTCAACATGCCGCGTGGCCGCTCATCCGGTCCGGCCGGGATGTGCTTCTTTCCGCGCCCACCGGTTCGGGCAAGACATTGGCGGCGTTCCTGTCGGCGGTCGACCGGCTCGTCCGCGAAGCGCGTGGTCCGATCGCGAACGAAATCCAGATCCTCTACGTCTCGCCGCTCAAAGCACTGGTAAACGACGTCCAGAAAAATCTCGAACTGCCGTTGCGCGAGATCACCGAGTTGGCGGCTGCACAAGACGTACAGCTCGCTCCTATCCGCACCGCGCTGCGCACGGGCGACACGCCTGCACGTGAGCGCACGCAGTTGCTCGCCAAAGCGCCGCACATCCTTGTGACGACCCCGGAATCGCTGTACATCCTGCTCACCGCCGGGCGCTCTCGCGAGCTATTGCGTACGGTGAGCACCGTGATCGTGGACGAGATCCACGCGATGGTCGGCAACAAGCGCGGCCCCCACCTCGCCCTATCGCTCGCGCGGCTTGACCGCCTCGTCGCCGAAGCGGGCCGTTCCAAGCCGCAACGCATCGGCTTGTCGGCGACCGTCAAACCCGTCGAGGACGTGGCGCTTTTCTTGAGTCCGCAGGCGCAGGTCGTGGACATCGGCCACCGGCGCGAGATGGAATTGGCCGTGGAAGTGCCGCAGGACGAGCTCGGACCCGTGGCGAGCGCGGAGATGTGGGGTGAGATCTACGACCGTTTGGCGGCGTTGATCCGCGAACATCGCACCACGCTCATCTTCGTCAGCACCCGGCGTCTGTCGGAACGCGTTTCGCACAACCTGATCAGCCGATTAGGACCCGGCGAGGTCATGCCGCACCATGGGAGTCTCGCGCGGCACATCCGGCTCGAGACCGAGACCAAACTCAAAAACGGTGAGCTGCGGGCAGTCGTCGCCACCGCCTCCTTGGAGCTGGGCATCGACATCGGGTCCGTCGATCTCGTCGTCCAGATCGGTTCGCCGCGCGCGATCGCCGTAGCGCTACAACGGATCGGACGGTCTGGTCACTGGGTGGGCGCAAAACCGAAGGGCGTCTTGTTCGCCACGACGCGGGATGACCTCATCGAATGCGGCGCGGTGGTTAGCGCGATCCGCAGCGGCGCGATGGACCGGTTGGAGATGTCCACCGCACCGCTCGACATCCTCGCGCAGCAGATCGTCGCCGCCTGCGCGGCAGACGATTGGGCCGAGGACGACCTGTTCGCTCTCGTGCGTTCTGCCTATCCCTATCGCGATTTGCGGCGCGCCCAATTCGAGGCTGTGGTGGACATGTTGTCCGAAGGCGTTGCGACTTCGCGTGGCCGCGCGGGAACCTTATTGCATCGCGACCGGGTGAACCGCCGGCTGCGCGGCCGCCGCGGCGCCAGGCTCAGCGCAATCACGTCCGGGGGCGCCATCGCCGACAGTGCGCAGTACGCGGTGGTCGCCGAGCCCGAGGGGACGGTCGTCGGTTCGCTGGATGAGGACTTCGCCATCGAGAGTCTGAGCGGCGACGTCTTCTTGCTCGGCACGACGTCGTGGCGGATCCGCCGGGTAGAGCACGGTAGGGTCCGCGTCGATGACGCTCACGGAGCGCCGCCCTCCATTCCGTTCTGGAATGGCGAGGCACCGGGCCGCACGTTGGAGCTCTCGGAAGAGGTCTCACGCCTACGCGAGCGCGTAGCCGCGCTCGCCGACGCATCCGGCCAGGCCGACGCGCTTGCCTACCTGCAACGAGAGTGCGGCTTGGACCGGCTCGGCGCTGAGCAGGCCGTCGAGTACGTGTTGGCCGGACGTGCGGTGCTGGGCGTCGTGCCCTCGTCGACGGTCGTGGTTGCGGAGCGGTTCTTCGACGAGGCAGGCGGCATGCAACTCGTGGTCCACGCCCCGTTCGGTGCGAGGATCAATCGGGCCTGGGGACTCGCGTTGCGCAAGCGGTTTTGCCGCTCGTTCAATTTGGAGCTGCAAGCCGCCGCCACCGACAACGGCATCGTGATCTCGCTCAGCGAGCAACACGCCTTTCCGTTGCCTATCATCTTCGAATTCTTAAAGGCTGCAACGGTTCGCGACGTGCTCGTCCAGGCGATGCTGCCGTCGCCCATGTTCACCGCGCGCTGGCGCTGGGATGCGCAACGATTTTTGACCTTGCTGCGTTTCCGGGGCGGCAAAAAAGTGCCGGCCAACATTCAGCGCATGAAGGCGGATGATCTGCTCGCAGCGGTATTCCCCGACCAAGCGGCATGCCCTGAGAACCTCGAGGGCGCGCCGGTACGCATTCCGGATCACCCGCTGGTCAACGAAGTGGTGGCGGACTGCCTGCACGAGGCGATGGATCTCGCCGGCTTGACGTCGATCCTGCGGCGCATCGAAGAAGGCTCCATCAGGACGGTGGCGATCGATACCGCCGAACCCTCCATGTTCTCGCACGAGATCCTCAACGCCAATCCGTTCGCCTATCTCGACGATGCGCCGTTGGAAGAGCGGCGCGCCCGCGCGGTACAGCTGCGCAGCACGCTGCACGTGGACCTCTCGCACGGCGTGGGCATGCTGGATCAGGACGCGATCAGCCAGGTGGCCGCGGAGTCGTGGCCGACTGTGCGCGACGCGGACGAACTGCATGACGCCCTGCTGACCCTCGGTGTGCTGCCGGCCGCGACGCAGTGGCAATCCCACTTCGACCAACTCTCCGATGCCGGACGCGCGACCGCCCTCACACCGGCTTCCGACGCTGCCACGGCAGCGACCCCCTTGTGGGTGGCTGCGGAAAAACTCGAAGCTGTGCTACTGCTGTATCGGGGAGCCAAACTGCAGCCGCACATCGATGCGCTGCCCGCCGAGCATGCCGAAGCCGACAGCAAGGAAGACGCGGCCCTGATGATCGTCCGCGGCTGGCTTGAATCGAGCGGTCCCACCACGGTTGCAGCCCTGGCGCTGACGCTCGCGCTTGTGGCCGACCTCGTCGCGGGGGCACTGCTCGCGCTCGAGACGCAGGGACAAGTGTTGCGCGGCAGTTTCACCCCCGGGGTGGAGGATGAATGGTGCAACCGGCGGGTCTTGGCGCGCATCCACCGCGCGACCCTGGGCAAGCTGCGACGCGAGATCGAACCGGTCACGACCGCGCAGTACGAACGCTTTCTCGAACAGTGGCAACATCGGGCGCAAGGCACGCAGCTGCACGGCGTGGATGGCACGCTGCACGTGATCAAGCAGCTCCAGGGCCTTGAGTTCCCGGCCTCCGCCTGGGAGACGGAGATCCTGCCGAAACGCGTGTTCCGCTACCGCCCGGAATATCTCGACAAGTTGTGCGCATCCGGCGAAGTCATGTGGGGACGCCTATCGCCTCATCCCGCCTTCGAAAAACAGGATGAAGGCCGCGCTCGCCGCGTGCGGCCTACCCGGGTCGCGCCGGTCTCGTTGTTCCTGCGTGAAGATGCGGCGTGGCTCATCCCAAAACCGAATCACGAGACTGCTGCACTCTCCGGCCTGGCGCGCGAGGTGCTCGCGGCGATCGAGAAAAACGGGGCCTCCTTTTTCATCGACCTGGTGCGCATCTCGGAGCGCTTGGCGAGCGAGGTCGAGGACGGCCTCTGGGAGCTCGTCGCGGCCGGCCTCGTGACCGCGGACGGCTTCGACAATCTGAGGGCGCTCATCGATCCGAAACGGCGCTTGGCGCTGGGACGTCGCAACATGGCTCGCCCACGCAATGCGCTCGGCCGTTGGGCCCTGCTGCGCAACGATGCGCACAGCCGCGACACGGACAAATTCGCGCGCCAGCTGTTGTTGCGTTGGGGTATCGTCTTCCGCGATGTCGCGTATGAAGAGAACAACGCGCCGCCGTGGCGGGATCTGCTGGTGGCGTTGCGGCGCCTCGAAGCCCAAGGCGAAGTGTGCGGCGGCCGCTTCGTGTCGAGCTACATCGGGGAGCAGTTCTGCCAAGCCGATGCGCTGGAGCTGCTGCGTGCCAGCCGGCGTGACGCGCAGCTCATGGCCGCTCTTCCGGTAACCGTCAGCGCGTAAGCACCCGGCTCACCGTCTCGTCACACTGCGGTGCAGAGCGATTGACCGGCCGCGATGCGCGCAGCGATTTCCACGCGCGAGCGAAGACCGCATTTGCTCAAGATGTTCCCGATATGATATTCGACCGTACGCGCGCTCACGTGCAGCAGCTCGCCGATCTCGGCGTTCGTCTTGCCGTTCGCGACGAAGAACGCCACCGACATCTCCCGGGCGCTCAATGCACCGTGCGCTTCACGCTTGCGCCCGGGCCGGAAGCCATGGGCGCGTGCAAGAGCACGCGCCTGGTCAGATGCGTGGGTCGCGCCCATGGAGTCGAACAGCTCTATCGCTTCTGAGAACAGCGCGCGGTCCTTGAGCGCCGCCGCCGCGAGCAACGTCAGCCGCGCCCGCCAATATGGATACTGCCCCCGGCTGGCGGTGATCAGGTCGGCCGCAGCGGCAGCCGGGTCGCCTGACATCAAGGCGAAGCAGCCTTGCGCCTCGCGCAGCGACAGCGCCGCGAGCGCCCATCCATGCTGCGCGACGCGGGTCAAGCGTTTGAGCGCCCCGCCCGCGAGCTTGGCGTCGTGCAGCGCTGATCCAACGCGGACGAGACCGGCCAAGGCTCGCACCTCGTAGGCCTCCCCGATCGCGTGCGTCGACCGATTCGCAGCGGCAGCGTAATGTTTTTCCGCGGCGCGCAGATCGTCGTGCAACTCGGCGACGAAACCGGCGCTGAAGTCCACCAAACGACGGCTTGACTGAGCAAGCGTGAGGCGCGCGCATTTCTCCAAGGCATGCCGTGCCATCTCGAAGTCGCCAAGCATCGCATAGATCTGCGCCTGATGCGTGAGCACCCTGCAGCGTAAAACCAGGTTGCCGTCGGCCACATACGGTTCGGCGGTGAGCGCGAAGCCCAGCGCCGCGCGCAATTCACCACGATCGAGCGCCACGCTCGCGGCATTCGACCGTAACAGCGCGTCGGTCGTCTTCGACGTAGACCCTTCGATCGCCAGTCCCGCCTCACACCATCTGCGGTAGCTTTCCCAGTCACCGGCGAGATGGTGCACGTAACAAAGCTTGGTGCAGCACTGCGCGAAGTCGTTCGGGCGGCCGCTCGTACGCGCCAGGGCTGCGGCATCCTCGAGCAGGCGGATGCCGGCCGCGACATTCCCCTGGCGTGCTTCCACCACGCCGAGCCAGCTCGAAAGGCGGATATGCTCGGCCGGTTGAGCCTCTCCGTCGCAGCGCGCGAGCCCTTCGCGCAAGAGCTCCCGCGCATCCGCCAACGCATCATTTCGCTCGCGGATAGACCCTAAGACGCAGAGCAGCGCCGGTACCGAAGGTCTGGCCGCGATACGCGCTTCCGCCAGCGCGCGCAAGGCGATCGGTTCCACATGTCCGGCGTCATCGCTCTCGTCCCACGCCGCCTCGGCATAGCATCGCAGCACCCGGAGCCGGGTCACCGCTGGCAAATCACGGGCGTGCGGTTCGAAATCGGCTATCGCTGTCGCTGCGAGACGTGCTTCCCGCAAGCGGCACAAGGCCGTCGCCCGGCCACCCAGCGCTTCGACCGCCAGCACGCTGTCTTTGGGCATTTGCTGCAATACGCGATCGAACGCATTGAGCGCGGTCGCGGGCGCGTGGTGATCGAGATTTTCCCAGCCGATGGCGTTGAGCAGCTCGGCCGCCTCGTCGTAGGCCCGCGCACCCTCCAGATGCATGGCGCGTTGCCAGGGCTGATCGCTCAGGCGTGCCAAAGCGTCGTGACGCCGTACTCGCTCTTCCTCAGAGAGCAAGCCGTAGCAGACCCCGCGCAGCAGATCGTGACGGAAGTACACGCTCTCGTCGTTGCCAGCGGTGATGCCGCTATCGCTCAGCTCTTCGAACGCGCTTTGCAGCTGTCGCGCCGAGAGGCAAGCCAAGCGCGCGAGCGATACGCGCGGCAGGGTAGTATGTGCGACCGCAAGCCAGCTCGCCGTCTCCATGGCGAGCGGAGAGATCGTCGTCAACCGCTGCGCGAGCGCAGCCCGCAATTCACCGGGCAGCCCGTCGCGTGTGTCGCGGCGCGTGGTCAGTAAAAGTTCTGCATACAGTGGATTGCCTGCGGTGAGGCGGTGCAATTCGAACGCTGCGATGTCGTCGGCTGCAAGATCCGGGCGTAGGGTTCGCGCCAACTCGTCCAGGCCCTCGGGCTGCAGCCCATCGACGTCGATCACGCTCAGCAGACCAGCCCGTTCGAGCGCCAACACAAACGCCTCCAACGCTGCGTAGCCTGGCCGGGCCGTCAGCTGCCAGCGGATGGGAAGATCCGACAGCCTGCCGATGCAGTAATGGAGCGCGTCGAGCGTGGCTGCGTCGGCGGCGTGCAAGTCATCCATCTGACAGATGAGCGGACCCTGTGCCGCCGCCAACGCAAAGGCATCATGCAATTGCCACAGCCGGTCGACTTCCGGGCAGTGCAGGACACTCGCGCACGCGTCCCCTGAAATGCGACCCGCGTGGTGCAGCACGCGCGTCAGCGTTTTGAGCGGCTCGTGCGCCAGGCCGCTTGCGACCTTGAGGCAGGCGACGAAGTAGGCGCCCCCTGATTCACGGGCCCGCGCCTCGGACAGCAGACGCGACTTACCAATCCCGGGCTCACCGCGCAAGATGGCGGCGACCCGGGTTGCGGATGCGAGCGCGGACATGACGCCATCGCGGCCGATGAGCGGCGCCGAAGCGATCCATCGGCCTTGCTTACGACTAGGGTTTTCCCTAGTGAGTGGGAGGCGGTCTTCGGTTACGCTTGGGTTGGGCGCCGCTTCGGCCGCCTTGGTCAAACGTGAGGTTTTCAGATGCGGATCAGACACAACGTCCTTGTATCCATCGTAGCGCTCGCTTTACTCGCCCTCAGCGCGTGCAGTTCCGCCGGAACGTTGTCGCAGCCGGGCGATCAGGCCGGCGCCCACTCGCGCGCAATGCAAGACGACAGCGGCCAGGTCCCAAAAATGCCGGGGCATTAATCCGAGTCCAAAGGCTCTTTACCGCGTGAAAGCTTGCTCCCCTTCGGGGAGGTTGTAGGCGCATGGCCCCGGCGACCACCGATATCGTTCGGCTCACGCCATCGCGGGCGGAAGACGAGTTGGCCCCACTCGCCGAGCTGCTCATGGATGCGGTCGAGAGCGGAGCATCGGTCGGCTTCTTGCCACCGCTCGCCAAAACGGCGGCGATGCTCTATTGGGTAGACGTGGCCGCTCAGGTCTCACGGGGCAGCTGCGTTTTGTTGGTGGCGTTCGAGCACCATCTCGTACAGGGAACGGTGCAGCTAGCCTTGGAGACCGCCGGGAACGGCGATCACCGCGCGCAACTCCGGCAGTTGCTCGTGCACCGCCGCGCCCGGCGGCAAGGCTTGGGCACCGCGCTTGTGCGCGCGGCGGAATCATTGGCCCAAGGTCTGGGGCGCAGCTTGCTTTTGCTGGACGCGCGTAAAGGCAGTGAAGCTGAAAAACTTTTCCATTCGCTCGGTTACGTCCGCCTCGGAAAGGTGCCAGGCTACGCTCGGACCGCCGACGGATCGCTGCACGGCACCGTCTTCTTCTATCGCTTCCAGACACCGCGCGTCGCCGGCGGCTGAAAGGGCGCGCTCGAAGCACCGCACAATTGAGCGCGTATGAAGAGTTTCTCCCCCCTTGCTGTGGTATCGCTTGCGTTCGTCATGGCGGGGCTCTGCGCTGCGGCCCCGCAGCATGAGGCGGCGCCTCAAAAGACGCTGCATAAGCCCCCCACCGCGCGGCGCAGCGCGCACCCCAAGCCGACCTCGACGCCAGACCCGGTGTTCGGCCAACTCAAATGGCGTGAAGTCGGTCCCGCACTGCCTGGGGGCAGAGTGACTGCGGTCGCCGGCACTGCAAGCGATGCTTCATTATATTACCTCGGGGCGGCCGGCGGCGGTGTCTGGAAATCGGACGACGGCGGCACCACGTGGAACCCCGTGTTCGGCAAGCAGCCGGTGGCCGCGGTCGGCGCGGTCGAGATCGATCCGACGAACAAGGATATCGTCTGGGTGGGGACCGGCGAGGCCAATCCGCGCAATGACGTGTCCTACGGCAATGGCATCTACAAGTCGGTCGACGGCGGCAAGACATGGAGAAACGTGGGCTTGCGCGGCGTGCGGCACATCGCACGTATCGCTGTCGATCCGCGCGACCATAACGTCGTCGTCGTCGCCGCCATAGGCGACTTCTTCCGCGACAACACCTCGGGCGGCATCTGGCGCACGGCGGATGGTGGGCGCACCTGGCAACACACGCTATACGTCGGTCCTCAAAGTGGCGGCTCGGATCTGGCGATGAATCCCAAAGACCCCAACGTTATCTTCGCGGGCATATGGCAGTTCCGGCGCCAGCCTTGGACGTTCACGAGCGGCGGCCGGGAGGACGGTCTGTATCGCTCAACCGACAGCGGCCGGTCGTGGACCAAGTTGAGCGAGCATGGACTGCCGGTCGGTTTGATGGGGCGCATCGGGGTGGCGATCGCGCCGAGTTCGCCGCGCCGCGTCTTCGCGACGATCCAATCCAAGGCCGGCGTGTTGTGGCGCTCCGACGACGGCGGTGATACGTGGCGTCGCATGAGCGGCGACACGATCATCAACCAAAGGCCGTTCTACTTCAGCCACCTGGCCGTCGACCCCGCGAACCCGAACCACGTCTTCGGCATCTCAGAGCTTTTAACTGAGAGCAAGAACGGTGGCAAGACGTTCAAAGCGATCGCCGACGAGGTGCATGTCGATTACCACGCCGTCTGGATAGCGCCGAACAACCCAAAGCGTATGATCGTCGGTGAAGACGGCGGCTACGCCCTCTCGCTCAACGGCGGCGACAGCTGGTCGTTCTCCCAAAATCTGGCGATCGGCCAAGTCTATCACACCGCGGTCGACGACCGGAACCCGTACTGGGTCTGCGCTTCGCTGCAAGACAACAATGGCTTCTGCGGCCCTTCGAACAGCCTGAGTCCGGACGGCATCGTCAACTCGGCATGGCGGCGGGTCACCGGCGGGGACGGCATGTGGGCTGTGCCTGACCCGACCGATCCCCAGCGCGTGTGGGCGGATTCACAAGAAGGCAACATCGGAATCTACGACTATCGCAGCGGCCTTTCGCGGCCAATCCGCCCTGTCTACTACCCCTCGGATACAGACTTCAATCTGTACCGGCAGCAGTACCGGTTCAACTGGGATTCGCCGATCGCGTTCGCGCCCTGGGATCCGCACACGGCGTGGCTCGGTGCAGACGTCGTGTTCCAGACCACCGACGATGGCGCCCATTGGCAAGCCATCAGCCGCGACTTGACCCGTGACATCAAATCGCATCAGCGGCCGGGCGGTGGCGCCATCACGCTCGACGTCTCGAGCGCGGAGTTCTCCGATACGCTCCTTGATATCGAAGGGTCACCGCTGACACGCGGCGAGATCTGGGCTGGCACCGATGACGGGCTGGTGCAGCTGACGCGCGATGGGGCGCACTGGAAGGACGTCACGCCGTCTGCGGTTCCCCGGTTCGCGCGCGTAGAGACGGTCGCACCATCGCCCGTGCTCGCTGGAACTGCTTATGCGGTCTTCGACGACCACCGCTCGGGGAACTATCAACCGTATATCTTCGTCACCTGCGACTTCGGCGGTCATTGGCGTAAGATCACAAGCGGGCTCCCTGCCGATCAATATGTGCGTACGGTACGCCCGGATATCCACAACGCGCAGCTCCTCTACGCCGGCACCGAAGAGGGCATGTGGGTATCGTTCGACGGGGGCGGACATTGGCAGAGCTTGCAGTTGAACCTGCCAAGCGTGTCGGTCCGCGACGTGCGCATGCAGCCGGCGTTCGACGACATCGTGATCGCGACGCACGGCCGGGCTGTGTGGATATTGGACGACGTTCGACCGCTGCAAGAGCTCCCGGCGGCACGCGGTACGGCCGCAACATTATTCCAGCCCCGCCCTGCGTACGAGTACCACCAGCACAGCGACCTTGAGGATACGTACGAGAACTACGCTGCTGCGAATCCCCCGCGCGGGGTCATCATCAACTTCTATCAGGGCGTTGCGCAGAAAAGCCCGCCGAGCATCCAGGTGCTCAACGCGCGGGGCGCGGTGCTGCGCACCCTGAGCGGCCGCCACAAAGTCAAGGGCAAGGACGTTCCGTACGTCAGCAACGATCGCAGTCTCAACCGCGTGGTGTGGGACTTCCACGAGGCGGGTCCGTCACGCTGGCTCGGCGCGCCGAACGAAGAGGCTCGCGGACCCACCGGCGGCGCACTCGTGCCGCCCGGCGTGTATACGATCCGTCTGCGTCTCGGCAGCCGCAGTTTCTCGCGCACCGTCGAAGTGCGGCCCGACCCGCGCCTCACGTTCTCACAAGACGACTACGAGGCCGGCTACGCGTTCGTACACCGACATTTCGCAGAGTATTCCAAGGTGGACATGGCGCTCAATGCCCTCGACGCCTTCAACAAAACAGCTCGCCGGCTGCGCGCGTCTGGGCGGCTGCGCGCCGCGCCCGCCATCGCGGCGCGATTGCACGACGTGCTGCATTCCCGTGACGTGTTGTTCGACCGTCTCACGGCCAACTTTCGCAACGACGAGGATTCGATCACACGGCCGGGCGCACTGCGCGAAGACCTGACAGATTTCCAACAGCTCAACGGACCGCCGACGGATGCAACGCTTCGCTACGCCGCAGTCGTCGACGAACGCTACCGGTCGGCGATGCGCGAGTACGACGACTTCGTGCGCTCGGTGGATGAGTTGAACACGCTGCTACGCAGCGTGGGCCAACCGGCTCTGCCCGAGCCGCACGCGATCACTGCGTTGTAGAGCTCGGTTCCGAATCGGCGTTGCCGTCATTGACGCCGGGCTGGCCGGCGGCGGCGCCGCTGTCCTGCCAGATGCCGCCGGCGGTCAACATCTGCAGGAGCGTTTTCCGCTCCTCGGCGTCGAGCTCGCGGATGGCCTGCAGCGCTTTTTGAAACCGGTCGCTGGTCATACCTCGCTCCGAGCCGGCGCGCGGCTAGAGTTTCACCTGCACGCCGAAATAAGCCTGAAACGGAATCTTCGTGCCCAGGAACTGCGTATTGTTGTTGCCGTTCTGCACGGTGTACGGGAACATGTAGTTGGGATCGCCCGCGGCGCTCACGTGCGTGCTGGAGTTAGGCGCCTGGCCGAACGGCAGTGTCGTGTAGTTGCAGAAGCTCGCCCGGTCCCAAGCGTAGCCGCGCTGATGACAGATGTCGAAGATGTTCGCCATCTGCAGCGTCAGCTGAGTGCGCGGGGTGGCTGCAAAGCCGAGCTTGAGGTTGCCGCTCATGCGCCAGGGTTGCTTGAAGGCGCCCATGTTGTCGAAGACACCGCTGAAATCGTTGGGGATGGGAATCGTGTTGCCCGGACTGGCCGGGTCATCGCCCACCGTGGACAGCGGCGCACCGTACGATGAGCCCGAGCTATACGCGATCGACGGCGTCGCGGTGAAGCGCGCGTGCTTGAACTGCGCCACGAGCGACACGGCCAGCGGCACGCCGAAGCCATTGCCGGCTTGCAGCGGCTGATCCGGTATCACGTCGTAAGGAAAATACGCGCCGTTAGGGTCGAACAGCGGTTGCGGCTTGCGGTTCCAGTACGGGTTGAGGCTGTCGCCCGCTGCGCAAGCGGGGTCGGGTACGCCGGCATTGTAGCAGGCGGCCGCCGGGCCGTTGGCACTCGTGCTCCCGCACAGCGGCGTGCCGAACTGGACGCTGCCCGCGGCGCTGCCGCCCGCGGCGCAGGCGGATGTATACGCATTGTAACTGTTGATCTTCTGATTGATGAGGTCGAGCACGTTGAAGCCGCTGGCGAACTTGGCGTAACGGAAACGGCTATGGTTGTAGGTCACCGAAAGCAACGCAGAAACGCCATCAGATGTGAAGTTACCTTTTTGCAGGGCGAACTCAACACCGAGGGAACGCTCGCTGCCGACGTTCACCCCCGACTGGTTGCCGTTGTTGTCGAGCAAGATGTTTTCGAATTGTCCCATAGTGCCGCGATAGTACGGCGTCAGTTTGAAACTCACGTCGCTGCCGGGCAGACGCTGCTCCCACGAGACGTCGACGTTGTGCGAGACGTCGGGCAGCAGGTTATGTTGGGGTGAGGTGAACCCGTAGGCGATGAACTTCTGCACGAGCGGCGTCGCCAGGTCCTGTTGCAGCGTGCCGTACTGCACCCACGACGCGTTGGGCGGCCGCGCATACGTGCCGTAGGATGCACGCAGCGTGGTGTCGGGGGAGAGCTCGTACGTCGCCGCGAGACGCGGTTCGAAAACGGAATTCGATTCCGCATTCGCGTTCGCAAGCGTGATCACGACCGGGTTGGACCCCGCAGGGCATGGACTCGCCGCGCCGGTGACTGGATCGATCGAGCGCAGCTGCGTCGAGAGGTTCGTAGCGCTCACACAATATTCGTTGTTCGCGGCATTGAACCAGAACTGCCGCGCCGGATAGCCGGCGTCTTCATCGACCAGCCGGTCGTAATAGCGTTCGACCCGCGCGCCGACTTCGATCGTCAAGGCGTCGTTGGGGCGGAAGCGGTCGGACAGGGCGCCGGCGCTGAGCACCGGGCTGACCTGATTCAGCAGGCCGCCGTATCCGTTTTCTGTCGTGATCGCCTGCGCGCGGTTGAGCGCCGCCGGAGAGCCTGCCGGCGGCGATGGCGACGTGAGCGCGCCCGTGTTGACATCCATGAAGATCTGTGACGACGGACCGCCGAATGGCGGCGCGAAGCAGCTGACGTAGGCGCCTGTGGCGGTGTCGTAGCAATGCGTGCCGTCGGTGAGACTGCCCACGAGCACGCTGCCCAAGAAATTGCCGCCGATCGTGCCGTTGATGGTCGTGCCGCCGCCGAGCAAGAAGTCAAAACCGGTCGTGTAGCGGTATTCTTTGGAACTGGCGATGGAGCCCGACAGCGTCAGCAAGTGCTTGTCGCTGAGCTGATTGACGTAGGTCAGCACGCCGCCGAAGGTGACTTCCGGCAAGATGTACTGCAGGGTCGCGGGCACCGGGATCGGATCCTGGATGAACCAGTTCGAGTAGGTGTTGAAGGCCGCGAGACGCACGTAGGAACGGGTGCCGATGTTATGCTGGTATTGCAGTTTCGTCAGGCTGAACCCGTTGTCGGCGAGCGCGCGTCGATCGCCGCTGACTTGGCTTTGAAAGCTGCGTCCAGCGTCGGGAGAACTGGGGAAGATGTACTGCCCGACGAGCGACGGATTGAGCGGCGCGCCGACCGGCCCAGTGTACACGAACTGATCCGGGTAGCCGAAGATGTTGCCGAACGTGGCCGTGCCTCCGAAGTCGTTGAACGAGCCGTAGGTGAAGGTGTGCAGGTCGCTTTCCATGTGCAGCAGCTGCAGGTCGTCGCTGGGCGAATCGCCGCGCCCGATGGCGTAGTGCAGATTGACGATGGTCTCGCGATCGCGCGTTTCCGAAGCGCCGAGCGTTGTGCCGGGCAGATCGATGGGCCCGCTGGCGCCGAACTGGAACGAGGGGAAAAAGAATCCGGACTGGTTCAGGCTCGTGCCGTTGAACGGGTCGACGTAACGGTACGCTTGATCCGCAAGCGACGCGGCCAAGTAATAGGTGAACCGCCCGTCGCCGAGGCTCGCCCCATATTCGATCGAACCCTGGTGATAATCAGCGGGGAATCCGACGCTTGCGTGCAGCGATCCGAAAGGCGTGCGCGAGCCCGTTTTGATGACCTGATTGAGGTAGCCGCTGATGCCCTGGCCGTCCGAGCTCGCGGTCGCGCCGCCCGTGTACACCTGGAGCTCCTGTTGGCCGATGCTGCTGAAGAGCGACTGGGGCGCATTGTCGTACGAGCGGTTGACCGGGACGCCGTCGAGTTCGTACCCGATCTGGTCTTGGTCGCCGCCGCGGATGAAGATCGGCTGATACCATCCTTGTTGGCCTTGCGGCACGTAGATGCCGGGCACTGCTGCGAGCGCGCCGTACGACTGGTCGATGCTACCCGGTCCGGCGAGTGGTTGCACCGCTTGCGCGACATTGCTGTTGATGGAATACAGATCGATCGTCTGTCCTGGGCGCACGAGTCCGGAGCGAGGGCGCGTGATGACGCGCGCCAGCGTCTTCGCGGAGGCGACGAGCGGGATGTTGAGGCTTTGCTGCACGTCCGCCTGGATCGTGACGCCGCTTTGCACAAAGGTGACGTAACCCTCGCGGCTGGCGGTAACGGTGTACGTGTCGGGCGATAGCGAGACGAAGCTGTAGAGGCCCCGAACATCGCTCGTGCTGCGAGCAGCACCCGAGGGCGACGTCATGTCGACGCGAACACCCGCAAGCGGCGCGGCCGTGGATGCATCGGTGATCCGCCCATTGATGCCACCCGTCGTTCCGGCGCCCACCGGCTGCCGGCCGATGATCAGGCCGGCGCAACAACCCAGCGCGATCAGGGCCGCCCGTAGCCGTATACGCCGCAAAGATCGCGAAGGCATGGGTCGCATAGCATCTCCCTTCAGCTGTCGCCCCGCACGCCGGCGCTCAATGAAAAAACCTCTGCCCGCAGTGCGGCAGAGGTTTCGCTGGGACGGTGATGTCTCGACGAAAGGCTCTACCGGACGGGTCGGGACCCCAGCATCTGTCGGCGACAACCGAGCGCGCGCATGAGAGCCAAGTTATGCCCAACAGCGTCTCACTCCCTCTAGAGCAGCAGGCCCGCACGGGCATTTGTCCGCAACTGGCGGTATGAACAGCCGCATGGACCAATTGTCCGCAGCCGTCGCGAGCGTGCTGCTGGCCTTGTATTGCGCAGCCGCCTCGCCTGCACCGGAAAGCGCCGCGCCGCGCAGTGATGCGCCGCCGCTCGCGACGCGCACGCAGCCGATGACGCTGCTCGTGGACGCAAGCCAAGCCGGACGGGGCGTCATGTCCACCCATCTGCACGTGCCCGTGCGTCCGGGTCCTTTTACGCTAGTCTATCCGAAGTGGATCCCTGGAGAACACGCGCCGAGCGGCCCCTTGAACAACATGGCGAACCTGCACATCAGCGCTGCCGGCGCTGATCTGCGCTGGGAGCGGGACCTGGTCGACATGTACGCTTTTCATGTCGACGTGCCCGCCGGCGTGAGTTCGCTCGACATCGACATGACGGTGCTCTTGAACAGCGCGCAAGAAACCGTCGCAAGCGGCCGGACGGCCATCGTGATGTGGAACCGCGTGCTGTTGTACCAAGCTGATAGCGATGCGGAACAGCTGTTCGTCAGGCCCTCCATCGTGCTGCCGCCACGCTGGGACTACGCCACCGCCTTGCCCGGCGCCAGCCGTGCAGGGCAGCGCATCGACTTCCCGACGGTCAGCCTGGCGACGCTCGTCGATTCGCCGCTCGACCTTGGGAGCGAAACTCGTCACGTGCAGCTGTGGCGATCAGGCGGCTCCGCCTGCTGGCTGCATGTGTTCGCGGACAAACCACAAGACCTGGCGGTGAGCGCGCAGACCTGGCATGCCTACCGCCGGCTCGTGCCTGAGACGCTCGCCATGTACGGCGCCAGACATTGGCAGAACTATCATTTCCTGCTCACGCTCAGCGGCTCGATCGACGAGCAGGGCATCGAGCACCACGAGTCCAGCGATAACCGCGATCATGACGATTTTCTGACCAACGACGCGCGCATGCTCACATCCGGAGACTTGCTGCCGCACGAATTCTCGCATTCCTGGAACGGCAAATTCCGGCGTCCGGCGAGCTTGACGACCGCGAACTATCAGCTCCCCCAAAAGACTGACCTCCTGTGGGTGTATGAGGGCTTGAACCAATATATCGGCGATGTGCTCTCGTTCCGCGCGGGTATCCGCAAGGCCGGACTCTATCCGGAACTGGTCGCCAGCGCATACGCGGACATGGACTCCGAACCCGGGCGCCGCTACGACAGCCTCGCCGACACGGCTGCGGCTGCGCCGTACCTCGGGCTGATCCACGGCGCTGAGTATCCATCGCTGCGTCGCGCATATGAGGATTTCTACACGGAAGGTGAGCTCCTCTGGCTCGACGTCGACACGATCATCCGCGACCGCAGCCGTGGTGCACGGTCCCTCGACGACTTCTTGCGGCGTTTCGCCGGGCCGCCCGATTCCGCGCCCGCCATCAAGACGTACACGCGCCTCGACATCGAGAACCTGCTCAACGAGGTCCAACCCTACGGGTGGGCGGACTTCTTCCTCCAGCACGTCTATGCGCCGGCTACGCATCCTCCGACGGACGAGTTCGAGCGCGCGGGCTGGCGCATCGTCTACACAACCACGCCGAACGAGTACGCCGCAGCGGACGAGTCGAGCAGCCATCAGGTCGACGCCTGGTACTCGTTGGGAGTTCGTCTGGACGAGGACGGCAGCGTGCGCGACGTTCGCGATGCGTCGCCTGCCTGGCAAGCCGGCATTGCGTCGCACATGCAAGTCGTCGCCATCGGACAACAGCAGTTCTCCAAGGAGATCCTTGAGTACGCTCTCGCCAACGCGCAAAGGACCCGCACGCCGATGAGTCTTCTGCTGAAACGGGGCGACTGGTACGAAACCCGCAGCCTCGCATATTTCGGCGGTGCGCGTTATCCGCACTTGGTGCGCCTCGCCGCCCGCCCGGACATGCTCGCGCGCATCGTCGCCCCGCGCACGCACTAGGTTGGGACCGGCACGCGCCCGCCGCGGGGCGGATCCATTCGACGCCATCTCGCTTGAGACGCTGCGTGCGCGGAGGAGCGAGAAGTGGGCGACGTACCCGGCGGACGTGCTCCCGGCATGGGTCGCCGAAACGGATTTCCCGCTGGCGCCAGCGGTGCGCGCAGCGATCGAGGCGGCGCTGGACCACGATGATTGCGGGTATGCCTCAGCCCAAGGGCTCGGCCCGGCATTCCGACGCTATGCCCAGGCAGTCTGGCGGTGGCCGCCCGATGAGCCGGGCATCTTTGCGGTCCCCGACGTCATGGCCGGCATCACGCAAGTGATGCTCTTGACCACCGCCCCGGGCGATCGCGTCGTGATCAATCCACCGGTCTATCCGCCCTTCTTCGAGACCATACGCAGCGCAGGGCGCAACATCGAAGAGGTGCCGCTGCGCCGCACCGATGGCGACCCTTCCTGGCACCTCGACTTCGACGCATTGGAAGACGCTTTCTCACGCGGATCGCGCGCGTACCTCCTGTGCCATCCGCATAACCCGGTCGGGCGCATCTGGCCGAAGCCCGACCTCGAGCGCATCGCGACGCTTGCGCGCCATTACGACGTCGCCGTCATCTCAGACGAGATCCATGCGCCGCTCGCCATGCCGGAGCAGCCGTTCGTGCCGTTCCTCAGCCTTGAGCAGCGGCCCGCGCGCAGCGCAGCGCTCCATTCGGCGAGCAAAGCCTGGAATGTCGCCGGGCTGAAGTGCGGTCTGCTCGTCGCCGGGTCGACAGAGTTCGCAAGCGACATCGAGGCCCGCTTGTCAGCCATCCCGACGGAGATCATTTCACGCGTCGGGCATCTCGGCGTCCTGGCGTCAATCGCGGCGTTCGACAGCGGTTTCGATTGGCTGGAGGCACTGCGCGTCCACCTGGACAGGAACCGCCGGCTGCTCGCGCAGCTCTTGCGCGAGCATATCCCCAGCGTCGGTTACGCGTTGCCCGAGGCGGGCTATCTCGCGTGGCTGGATTGCCGTGCGCTCGGCGTCGGTCCGGACCCCGCGCGCCATTTCCTCAAGCGCGGAAAAGTCGCGCTCGCGCGCGGACTCGATTTCGGTGCGCAAGGTGCGGGTTTTGCGCGACTCAATATGGGGACCTCGAGCGCGTTGCTGCGCGAGATCGTCTCCAGGATGAAGGCCGCCCTCGTCTAAAGGTCGCGCATGCGATTCATGAGCATTCTGTTGTCCTTGCTGTGTGTGACCGCTGTGGCTGCGGGCGCAGCGCCGCCCGATTTCCAGGCGACCCTGGACGAGCAGACCAAGGCGGCACCTGGTACTGGTTATGTGGTAGGCGTCATGGACAGCGGCGGCGTGAGCTATTTCCATTCGGGTGCGAGCGGTAACGAGCGTCTTCTGGACGAGCACACGGTGTTCGAGATCGGCTCGGTGACGAAGACCTTCACGGCCACGATCCTCGCGAGCATGGTCTTGGATCACAGCGTGAGCCTTAACGATCCCGTCTCGAAATTTCTCCCGAGCAGCGTCCGCGTGCCGTCGCGAAATGGCAAACAGATAACCTTGCTCAACCTTGCCACGCAGCAGTCGGGCCTGCCCCGGCTGCCCACGAACATGGATGAGACGAACACCGTCGATCCGTATGCAAGCTATACCGTCAAGAAGATGTATGCGTTTCTGAACTCGTACAGGCTGCCACGCGACCCGGGAACTGCATGCGAGTATTCCAATGTCGGCATCGGGCTGCTGGGCGTCGCGCTCGCCAACCGCGCGCACACGTCCTACTGGCAGCTCCTACGCCGCCGCGTGCTCGAGCCGCTTGGGATGCACGACACCGCGCTGTCCTCCAGCATGACCTCGGGCATGAACGCTCGGATGGCGGTCGGGCACGACGCTGATGGGAATGCCGTGAAACCATGGAACGCCGACGCCATCGCTCCCGCGGGCGGCTTGCGTTCCACCGCCGCGGACATGCTGCGCTTCGTACGCTGCGCGATGGGGCGAGGTCCGCTCGCCAAAGCCTGCGTGTTCGCGCAGCAGCCTCGCGCGCCGGTTCCGGCTGGCCGCATCGGCTTGGTCTGGATGCAGGGCGACATACAGCACCTCATCTGGCACAACGGCGAGACGGGTGGTTTCACCTCGGCCGTGGCGGTGTCGCAAGATCACGCCAAGGGGGTCATCGTCTTGAGCAACGGCATCGGCAATGCCGACGCGCTGGCCTTCCACATGCTCGACGCGCGCAACGCCGTGCCCATGCCGCAAGCGTCCTTGCAGCTCGACGCCGCCGCCGTAGACGAATATACAGGCAGCTACACCGCTGCCGCTGAGCATCTCACGTTCACGCTCACCCATAACGGTGGCGCGCTCATGGCCGCCTTGACCGGCCAAGCCGCGCTGCGTGTCTATGCGTCATCCAAGGACCACTTCTACTATCGCGCGGTGCCTGCGACGATGGAGTTCACGCGCGACGCGCACGGCAAGATCAATGCGCTGATCCTGCACCAGAACGGACAAAGCTTGACCTTCATCCGGGCCGGTATGACCGCGCCCGCCCCGCAGGCCAGCGGAAGCGCTGCGACTGTCAGTCTGGACGCGGCGACGCTCGACCAATACGTGGGCACCTACATCATCGGCCCCTCGGCCGGATTCGTCATCAGACGCGACGGCAGCGCGTTGATGGCGCAGCTCACCGGGCAGCCGTTCTTCGAGATCTACGCCTCCGCCAAGGACCACTTCTTCTATAAAGTCGTCGAGGCGCAGCTTGAATTTACGCGCGATGCGAACGGCCGCGTCACCGGCCTCATCCTGCACCAGAACGGCCGGGACATCCCAGCGACGAAACAGTAGCGGCTAGCGCGTCTTCCAGGCTTTCGAGAAACCGTCGCGCAGCATCGTCGCGCGACTATCGCGCGACTGCGTCTTGCAAGCTCTGCAGTTGCGCGCGCGTCATCGCGTCGAGGCAGCCCCCGCGGTGGTAGTCAAATGTCACCGCCGAGGGCGAGATGTGGAACTGCGCGAGCGCGGCGCTGCCTGCAATGGGGTCGCGTCGCGTAGCTTTTGCTTCTGCAAGGTCACGACGATGCCGTCATTCGGCTCTTGCACGAATTCCACGCGGTCCATGAGCGAGCGCATGAGGAAGATGCCCAAGCCGCGCGTCTGCCACAGGTCGCGCAACGTCGGCGTCGGCGGGACCGCAAACCCTCGCCCGTGGTCTTGCACTGAAACCGTCAGGGTC
>JALYZS010000311.1 GCA_030948745.1 Vulcanimicrobiota bacterium
GCACAGGCCCCACAGCGCGTAGCCGGCGGCGCCTGCCAATCCGAAACGCTGTGTCGCGCGCAGGCTCGGCAGCCATCTGCTGACGACCGCGGTCCCCAGGTCCAACGCCACAGTCCAAAACGCGAAGCCTGTCAGCGCACTGAGCAGCAGGCGAACCGCAAAGGGTGCGGTGTCCAACGGATGAGCGGTCACGAGTCGCTTTCGGGTCCGAGCGTCAGATAACGCTTGTACGCGCCGACATCCAACCACGCGGAAGGAAGCCCGCGTTCATCTCGTGCGCTTGGCAACGAAGCTTGGGCGCGGCGCTGCAACCGCCAGCGTTCGGCGCGTTGCAGAACGCGTCGCACCGGGGGGAACGCTTTGCACAACCCCGCCAGCGCCGAAAAGGCCGCTCCGACGACCCACCAACGCGGCCACTGACGCAGGAGCGCCGCAGCTTCACGCGTGTCCGACTCCCGCCCGCGCACGAGCCCTTTGCCGGCGATCTCGACGAGCTTCAGGCACATCTGGGATTGCAAGCGACCCCCGAGCTTGTGTTGCGTCTGCGTTGAGAGCGCGGGGTCGGTGACGATGTTGGCTATCATCTTCTGATAGCCGGGAATGACGCTTGCGTCCTCTTGCGACGAGCGTGTGGCCGGGTGGCTCGTGTATGCGGCGCAGGGTTGGAAGTCGACGACGATCGGATACCGAGCTGCCAGCCGCAGCTCGTAGTCCAAGTCGGACACGACGCCGGTCTCGGCATCGATCAGGCCAAGCCGTTCGATGGCTTCACGCCGGAAGAGCATGCCGGTCCACGTCGGATGCCGATTGAACAGCATCGCAAATGCGCCGTCGGGAGGCAAGTACAAGCCGTCGCGACGCCAGCGGCCGAGCGGCGCGTAGACGAAGTCCCCGGCGGCCGTGAACTCCAAGGTGGAGCAGACCGAGGCGACGGCCTCGGGGTGCCTTTCGAACCCGTGCAACGCGGTCGCGAAGAACCCGGGAAAGAGAACGTCATCGTCTGACAAGAAGGAAAAATATGGCGTGCGTACCTGGCGCATGCCGAAGGCGAAATTGCCAAAGGCCCCGATGTTGCGTTCGTGGCGATGGTAGTGCACGCGTGAATCGCGCTGCATCAGTTCCGCGACCGCTTTCTGCGTGTCGTCATGGGAGCAATTGTCGTACACCCAGATCTCGAAGTCCGGCTCTGTCTGCCGTAAGACGCTCTCGAGCGCGCGACGCAGCAGCTGGGCGCGCTCATAGGTCGGGATGATGGTCGTGATCGCCGCCATGCTAGGAAAAGAACGAGCGTACTGAGTCGATGACGCGCTCCACGAAATCATCGCGCATGTTGGAGTGCAACGGCAAGGTCAGCACCTGAGCGACCACGCGCTCGGTCACGCTCATATCGCCGCGTTTGGCGGCCTCGAAATACTTGTGCTTGTGCACGGGCACGAAGTGGATCCCGGCGTCGACATTGCGGCTGCGCAAGTGTGCGATGAGCGCCTCCCGCCGCCCGTCCAGCACGCGCAGGCTGTAGATGAAGGGTGAGATGCCGGTGAAGTCGCTTGCCGGCGTCTTCACGCCTTCCAGCCCCGCAAAGGCCCCGTTGTAGCGGCGGCAGACCGACTGTCGCGAGGCGATGAACTCGTGCACACGCTTGATCTGCGAAATGCCGACACTTGCCATGATATTGGTGAGGTGGTAGCGATAGCCCTCACTCACGACGTCGTACTCCCAGGCACGCCGGTTCTTGTAGCGTTCGGTCGTATCTCGGTCGACGCCCAGCAGTCGCAAGCGCTGCAGCTGCGCGATTTCGGAGGGATCGCGGGCGACGACGCAGCCACCGTCGATTGACGTGACGATTTTCACAGGGTCGAAGCTGAAGACTGCGAGATCGCCCGCGCTGCCGATGGGCTTGCCTTCATGGCGTGTGCCGAAGGCGTGGCACGCGTCCTCGATGACGCGTAAGCCTCGCTCTGCGGCGAGCGTGTGCACGCCAGCGATGTCGCAGGGGATACCGGCGAAGTGCAAAGGTATGATGGCCTTCGTACGCGGGCCGACGAGCTCTGACGCTTTCGCAACATCGATCCCGAGCGTGTCGTCGCAGATGTCGCACATGACGACGTCCGCGCCCGTCATGCGCACTGCCTGGTGGTCGGCGACATAGTTAAAAGAAGGCGTGATGACCTCATCGCCCGGGCCCACGCCCGCAGCGCGTAACGCCAGATGGATGGCAGCGGTGCCGGTGTTCGTCGTGACGACCTGGCGATCGTGCAACTCCAAGAACGCGCCGATGCGCTCCTCGAACTCCTTCGTGCCCGCTCCCATGCCGAGCCAGCCGACGTCAAACGCTTCCGCGACGTGCTGCACGGTGTCGGGACCGATCTGCGGCGCGAACACCGGGATGGTTTGTTCGGTGGTCAGTCTTTTATGCAGCACAGATATCCACCGGGAGCGGCGCTGAGGAGCAGCTTCGCATCCAACGTGCGGTCGATCTCAAACCGGCGGTTGCGCGCCAAGAAACCTTCCACGGCTGTGTGCGGGTTGTTGCCCGGTCCCCACGGCCGGTCGGCAAACGCGCTTGCCGGCATGCGCTCGATGCCCGTATCGAAGACGACGAGATAGCTGCCTCGCTTCACAAGCGGTGAATACAACTCCAATTCCCGTGCCACATGCTCGTGCGTGTGGTTTGAATCCAACACGACCATTACGCGCTGTCCGCGGGCCAGCGCCGCCACTTCCGCGACCATGCCCGCATCCGTAGAGGATCCCTCGAGCATGGTGATCAGGCGGGCCAACGGATGCCCCTCGATCGCGGCGCGGTTATGCGTGCGGATGTCGACGTCAACACCCACGACCCTGCCGGGTTCTCCCAACAAGAGCAGCATCGACGCGTAGAAGATGAGCGATCCGCCGTGCGCGATGCCGGTCTCGACGATCAGGTTTGGTCGCGTGCGCCAGATGATCTCTTGCAACGCGACGAGGTCCTGGGGATATTGGATGATCGGACGTCCCAGCCACGTGAAGTTATACGAGTAGCGATACTTGCACGTCTGCACGAAGAAATCGCGAGCAAGCTTTTGCAACGCACGGTCGCTCGTCATATCCTTGATCGTCTCCGGATCCTGAGGGTCCCTGGGTTCGCTCTTCACAATGCCTCGCCGGCTTTTTCGTGGCTGGGGAGCGGCTTTGCGGGCACGCCTGCCACCGCGCTGCCCGCGAGCACATCGTGCGTCACGACAGCGCCGGCTGCAACCAGCGCATGCTCGCCGATGCGAACGCGAGGCAACACCACGGCGGCTGCACCGATAAAGCTGCAGCGCCCCACTGTGACGCAGCCGCACAGGACGGCACCTGGGGCGACGTGCACGCCTTCCATGAGGATGCACTCGTGGTCGACGACGGCGGCGGTGTTGACGATACAGTCGGCATGCAGCACCGCATCAGCGCACACGCTGGCTTGCGCTAACACTTGGCAGCCCTCGCCCACGCGCGCGCTGCTCGCGACGAAGGCGGTTGGGTGGATGAGCGTCGAGGGGAGCAGCCCCGCGGCTCGCAGCATCCGCGCGAGCGCGATTCGATCTTCGTTACGCGCCCCTCCCACGGCTACCGCGAACTCAGCCGAAGACGGAAAGGCGGAGCGCCAGCGCTGGAAGCCTTGCGATCCGTGGTAGAGCGGCACTCCCGGCAACGGCGTGTCCGCGCCCGCGTCATTGTCGAAGAGGGCGACGACCGAATAGCCGGCTACAGCCGCGAACTCGGCAAGCACTTTCGCATGACCGCGCGCACCCCAGATCACCAAGGGCTTCAACGCCCCTTTCATGCCGCTATCGCCGACGAGATCGGTACGACGAAGCGACCCCCCCACTCGTGGACAACGCCCATCTGGGTCGTCACTTCGTCTTTGATGTTCCAAGGAAAGATGACGACGACATCGGGTTTCGTCTCCAACAGCTTTTCGGGCGCGTAGATCGGCAGACGAACACCTGGAATGAACTTGCCTTGCTTGTACGGATTCTTGTCGACGGTATACGCGATCAGCTCCGTGCCCACGCCGCAATAATTGAGGACGGTCGTCGCTTTGGCAGGCGCGCCATATCCGGCGACGCTCTGCCCCTGTGCCGCCGCCGCGGACAAGATCTGGCGGAAATGCTGTCTGTTCTCCTGAACGCGACGCTGAAAGGTCAGATATATCGCGTCATCCTCAAGCCCTGCTCTTGATTCGCTGTCGAGGATACGTCCCAGCGCGGCGCCTGGGGGCCGATCATGTTCTTGGCGCTGCGCAAACACGCGTAAGGAACCGCCATGTGTGGTGAGCTCCTCGACGTCGAAGAGCGTGAGTCCGTGCCGGGCGAATATCCGCTGCACCACGCCTAGCGACAAATACGACAGATGTTCGTGGTAGATCGTATCGTACTCGACGCGTTCCAGCAGTTGCAAGAGATGCGGAAACTCAAACGTCGCAACGCCGTTCGGCTGCAACGCCTCGCGAACGCCGGCCACGAAGTCATTGAGCTCAGGCACGTGCGCCAACACGTTGTTCGCCACAAGCAGATCGGCGCGCAGACCCTCGGCCGCCAGCGTGCGCGCCAACCGCGACCCAAAGAAGTCGGTGATCGTCGGCACTCCCGCGCGCTCGGCTGCTGCTGCCACGTTTTTCGCGGGCTCGATGCCGAGCACAGGGATGCCTGCGGCTTGAAACCGGCGTAAAAGATGCCCATCGTTGCTGGCGATCTCAATCACCCGGCTGCGCTCGCCCAGACCGAACCGCTGAACCGCACCCGCCGCATAGCGTTCGACGTGTTGAAGCCACAAAGAAGAAAATGATGAGAAATACGGGTACTGCGAAAAGGTCGTCTCCGGCGTTTGATATTGCGGCAGCTGGACCAAGCCGCACGCGCGGCAACGATAGACGCGCAGCGGGAAAAACGTTTCGGGGCGATCGAGCGCGTCTGCGCTGAGCAGCGCGTTCGATGGCGGCGACGATCCGAGGTCGACGACGACAAATTCGAGCGGCCGAGCGCAGAACCGGCACGGCAGCTGTGTCACGCGCGCACCGGATGAAGCGCAAATTCCTCAAGGGTTTCGTGCATCAGTCGGCCTGCGTCGCCGGTGGCGGCGAATGCCTTGTGCCAGCGCACCGTATGTGCGATGGCCTCGCGCAAGGGTATTCGCGTGAACCAGCCGAGACGTGTGCGAGCCTTTTCGCTGTCGAGACGCAGAACCGGCGCTTCGTGGGGGTGCGGTGTGCGGTCAGCCTGCCAGCGTGCTTCGCCGCCCCACGCGAGCGCCGCTTCGTCACACACCGCTTGCACCGGCCACTCGCTCGATGCGCCAGGTCCGAAGTTCCACGCTTCGGCGACGCGATCGCCATGCTGAACCAGTTGCTGAGCGAGCATGAGGTAGGCGCGCAGTGGATCCAACACGTGCTGCCATGGCCTGACCGCATCCGGCTCGCGTACCGAGGCGGTGGCGCTGTGCGAAAACGCCGCCAGCAGATCCGGCATCAACCGGTCCTGTGCCCAATCCCCACCCCCGATGACGTTGCCCGCGCGCGCGCTCGCAACAGGCGGCAATGACGCCGTAACCGAGGTCCCCCCAAATGAGGCGCGATAGCTTGCAGTGACCAGTTCTGCTCCGGCTTTGCTCGCGGCGTAGGGATCGCTGCCGCCCAGCGCATCGTTCTCGCGGTAGCGCTTGTCGCCGACGAGCAGGTCGTAGCACTTGTCGCTCGTCACAACCACGATCGCGCGCGCCGAACTGTTGCGCACCGCCTCCAGAAGGTTCGCGGTCCCGATGACGTTGCTGCTATAAGTCTCGACCGGTGCTTCGTAGGATCGCCGTACGAGCGCTTGAGCAGCGAGATGGAGGATTATCTCTGGCGCAGCATCGGCGACCGTGGCACGTAGGCTCGCAAGATCGCGCACGTCCCCGGTCAGCGACCGCATGCCGCGCGCGATGCTTGCGGCCTCGAAAAGATTCGGCCGCGTGGGCGGATGGAGCGCAAACCCGGTCACGTGCGCACCGAGCTGCTGCAGCCAAACCGATAGCCAGCTTCCCTTGAAACCAGTGTGACCGGTGAGCAAGACGCGCCTGCCCCGCCAGAAGTCCGGGTCCATCACCAGACCTTCCATGGAGCCTTCCCGGATGACCACAAATCATTGAGCAGCAGCTTGTCGCGCAAGGTGTCCAAGGGCTGCCAAAAACCCGCGTGGGTGAAGGCAGAGAGTTTCCCCTCGCTCGCGAGGCGCTCCATCGGTTCCCGCTCCCACTGCGTCGCGTCGCCGTCGATATAGTCGATCACCGATGGCGCCAGGACGAAGTAGCCGCCGTTGATCCAGGCCGCCTCGCCATCGCCGGGCGGCTTCTCCTCGAATCGCGTGACCTTGTCACGGTTCATCGTCAGGACGCCGAAACGCCCCGGCGGCCGCGTGACCGTCACTGTTGCCGGAAGCTTGTGGTCGGCATGGTGTTGGATGAGGGCGCGAATATCCACGTTGCTGAGCCCGTCGCCATAGGTGAAACAAAACGCGTCACCATCCAGGTACTGCCGCACGCGTTTCAGCCGCCCGCCCGTGGCAGTCTCCTCACCGGTGTCGACCAAGGTCACGCTCCAGGGTTCAGCGCTATTCTCGTGCACGCGCATGCTGTTCTGCCGCATGTCGAAGGTGACGTCGGACATGTGGAGCGCGTAGTTGGCGAAGTACTCCTTGATCA
>JALYZS010000068.1 GCA_030948745.1 Vulcanimicrobiota bacterium
GATCGCGCTCATCGTGCGCGAGCAGCATAGCGTCATCCCGACGCCCGAGCTGCAGCTCGAGGGCGGCGATCACATCGTCGCCACGGTGCGTGCGGATTACGTCGAGGAGTACCGTAAGATCTTCAGCGGCTCGTTCGCAAAGGCGGGGTAAGTGTTCATCGTCGTCGTCGGCGGCGGCAAGCTGGGCAGCTACGTCGCCAAGACCTTGCTCGAAGAGCAGCACGAAGTCGTCGTCATCGAAAAAGACGAGAAGAAAGCGGCGCGCTTGTGCCAATTCCTCAACATGGAGGTCGCCCGCGTCGGTGACGGCTGCGATCCCACCGTGCTGGAAGAGGCCGGCGTCGCGCGCGCCGATGTCGTCATCGCCGACACCGGCGACGACGAGGACAATCTCGTCATCTGTCTGGTCACAAAGAAGAAGTTTCCGCGCCCGCGCACGATCGCGCGCGTCAACAACCCCAAAAACAAGCAGATCTTTGAAGAACTGGGCATCGATTCGGTGGTCAGCGGCACTGAGATCGTGGTCAGCATCGTGCAGCAGGAAGTCAACGTGCGCGAGATCGCCCCGTTGATGAGCTTCCGCGGCGGCAACCTCGAGCTCGTACGGCTATCATTGCCGGACGGTTCACCCGCGCATCAAAAACGTCTGTCCGACCTGCACCTGCCCCGGCACTGCGTCATCGTCGCGCTGGAACGCGACGGCGACGTCATCGTGCCTGACGGCGAGACGACGATTCGCGCCGGCGATGCGATGCTCATCGTCATGCAGCCCGGTGCGACCAAAGAACTGCGCAATCAGCTCGTCGGCGTCGGCTGACCCCCGTCTATCCGAAGCCACGCGTGAAGTTCCCGACCGCAAGCCGCGGAAACTGGGCGCACAGCCACGTCAACCACGCGCGCATCCCGAACGGCTGCGTCGCAGGCCGGCCCACCGCCGCGAAATAGACCTGCGGGTCGACGTTGAGCGTGCGCGTCTGCAGCATCGCGATCGGATACGCGCGCAGCAGCCTGCTCAGTGCTTCCATCTCCGCCGGATCATCGGTCACGCCGGGATGCGTGAGCAGATTGAGCGAGATGGTGACCCCCGCTGCCGCCGCGACGTCCAGGCTGCGGCGTACGGCAGAGAAATCGTAGCCACGCGGACGGTAATATGCAGCGTAGATGTTCGCGCGCGTCGAGTTGAGGCTCACGCGGATGGATTGCAGACCCGCCGCGCAGAGTCGCGCCAACGCCTGCGGGCGGCTGGCATTGGTGTTGCAATGGATGGTGCCGGCGCGCGTGCGACGGCGGATCGCTGTGATCGCCTGCTCCACGAGCGGCGCTGCGAGCAGCGGCTCGCCCTCGCATCCCTGTCCGAAAGAGACGATGTGCGCCGGATCCGCTTCGAGGTGAGCGGTTGCGACATCGCTGATCTCGGCCACCTCCGGCAGCCTGCGGATCCGCTCCTGTGCGCTGCGTATGCCCGCGTCCATCTCCTGCGCCGAGATGCAACCGATGCAGCTCGCGTTGCACGCAGGCGACACGGGCAGCGCGGCTTCGCCGCTGCGTAAGAAGGCGTTCTGCGCCGTGTAGCAGCCGTATTCGGTCGCGCAGCGGCGCAGCTGTGCGAGCATGCCGTTGCCGGGAAACTCAGCGTCGCGCTCAACGATCGCGCGCGCCACGCGCTGCGGCGCGTGTGCTTGCGCAGACCAGGTCTCCAAAGCGTCCGTGCGCACCGCGGCGACGGCTAATCCTCCGCGGCTCCACGCGACGGCGGTATAACCGTACAACGGCAGCGGCGGCGCGTCAGGCGCCGCAACATAGGCCGGCAGCAGCGTTCGCGTATAGCCCAGCGGCAGGGCGGCGGCGACGGCACGCATCTGGTCGGGACCGTGAGCGGGCGAACGGCCTGGCAGCTGTAGCAAGAGCGTCCCTTCCGGCATCGCGATGAAATCTTCGGCTCGGGCAGGCACGATGCGTCCGTCGTCCGCAAACGCGGCGAAGCCAGGCAAGTCGAGAACGCTGCCCTCGGCGCGCGCGCCCACAGCGGTCAGAGGGGAGCGGAGCGTGCGAGCGGTCACGACGAATTACGAAGCGCTGCTGCTACACTGCAGCCGCGGGAAATCGTGCTGCATCGGGCACCACCACCTGTGCCTCGAAGACGATGCCCGCATCGCCCGTCAGCCAGCAGGACGATCCCGGGCCGGCCCACTCGACGAGCACCTCGCCACCGCGGCTTCGCACCGTGACCGGATCGCTGACGCGACGGAGTCGCAGCGCCGCCGCGACCACCGCACACGCACCCGTGCCGCACGCCCACGTCTCGCCTGCGCCACGCTCGAAGACCCGCATGCTGATCGCATGCACATCGCGCACCCAGGCGAGCTCGATGTTCGGCGTCAGGTCGCCGCTGTGCAGCGATTCCGCCTGGCGCGCGATCGCAGCAAGATCGATAGCCTCGGGATCACGATCCGTCAAGATCACGAGATGGGGATTCCCCATCGAGACGAGATCAAAGGCCGCGTCTTTGCCGGCGAGCACGCTCAGTGTCGCAGCGCCGCCCGCAAGAGGTTGGAACTGGGGTTCTCCCATGTCCACGCGCACGGCGACGTCGTCGCCCGGGCCGCCGGATCGCACCTGCGTGCGGATGACGCCGCCCACGGTGGCGACGCGCAAACGCTCGCGCTGCGGTTCGTGCTCCCACACATATCGCGCCACGCAGCGGATGCCATTGCCGCACATCTCCGCCTGTGAGCCGTCCTGATTGTAGATCTGCATGCTCACGTCGGCATCAGCCGCTCGAGCCGCGTCGAGCACGAGCAAACCGTCCGCGCCGATACCACGACGACGGTCGCACAGACGTCGCGCGAGCTGGGGATATGGCAGTGGCTGCGCGCCGCGCGCGTCGTACAAGACGAAATCGTTGCCCGTCCCCTGACACTTGGTGACGGCGATGCGTTGCACGGGAAGGGCCTCGCGTCTGTTCTAGGCGGGAGCGCTCCGGGCGGCTTCGACGAGCACCGGGGTCTCGCTCTCCACCGGGGCCGCCGGACGATTGTTCGCGACGCCGATGTCGGAGCTCGTGAACTGCACCGGAGTCTGCGGGGAAACGGTGGACACCGCATGCTTGTAGACCAGATGCGGTTTGTTATCGTACTCCAAAATGATGGTGAAGTTATCGAAGCCACGCACGTGACCGCGCAACTGAAAACCGTTGCGCAGATAAATCGTCACCGGAGCATTTTCACGCTTGATCGCTTGCAGGTATGCGTCTTGCAAGGCTAGATTGTTCTTCACGCCCATCGTCTCCACTATCTCTACGACGCTGGCAAACACGAACGACCGCGGTTGAGGGCGGCTGCGTGACTAGCTTCACGTCGCCGCGAAGAATTCCCTTGCCAACGCGTGGACCGCTGTCGCCGCCTCCTCGATGTCATCCGACGCGATGCGCTGTGCTTCATGGATGCGGCGGAACCACGTCTGCTGGCGTTTCGCGTACTGCACGGTACGCAAGCGCAGCGCCGCGATCGCTTCCTCCTGCGTGGCCAGACCATCCCCATATGCAAGCGCCTCGCGGTACCCCAAGCCGGTCAAAGCCGGCACGTCGCCGCAGCGGCTGCGAACGCTGAACGCTTCCTCCACGAGTCCCGTCTCGAACATCGCACGCGCCCGCGCAGCGATGCGCGCCGCGAGCACATCGCGTGACGTCGTGAGCACGATCACTGAGTAGCTGATATGCGCGTTCGGCGCCAGCTGACCGGTGGGTGTCTCCTCTCCCGCGCGGAGCGCGAGAACGGTTTCCAGACGCCGTACGACACGGTAGCGATCGCCCGGGGCGATGCGCACCGCGCTTGCAGGCTCCAACACGCTCAGCCAACCGTGCAACATGGCAGCGGGATGAACGGC
>JALYZS010000074.1 GCA_030948745.1 Vulcanimicrobiota bacterium
GCCCAAACCGACGCCAACTCCAAAGCCGACGCCGACGCCGCCGCCGACGCCGACGCCGCCGCCTGAGAAGAACACGCCGCCGCCATTGCGGCTGCACGTCATCCAGAGCAAGAGCCAGGGCGGCCAAGGCACCCCGGAAGCCGCATACTCGGCGCCCCCCACGGGCAACCCAGAGATAGGCGTGCCGACGAGCGGTCCGGCTGCGACGACCGCAGCAAGAGCGACCGAAGCGCCGGCGCCGCCCACCCCAAGCGGTCCCGTGACTGCGGTCGATGCGGACTTCGTGCATAAAGTCACGCCCGAATATCCCTCGATCGCAAAAGACCAGCAGATCCAAGGCACCGCGGTTGTGCTCGTGACGATCGGCCCGAGTGGATCCGTGCAAAGCGCCAGCATCTTCCAATCGTCCGGCAATCAATTGCTCGACAACGCGGCGCTCTCTGCCGCGCGCTCGAGCGTGTTCCGGGCGCCGACCGTCAACGGCGTCGCCGTGACTCGCCAATACAAGATCGAGTACGCCTTCCAACTCGACTGACAGCCGCCTGAGAATCCTCCGACCAACAGATGAAGGCGCGGGTGCTCCCGCGCCTTCATCTAATATGCGCTGGGCAACGTATCAAGGTCACGTCCGCCAGGGCGGCATGCGGATGAGAAGTATGGTGCACCGATGCCCAGCAACGCGCAACGCCCTTCTCCCTCGCGCGCTGATCGCCGGTCGATCGCGTTTCTCACGATCGCCTTCATCGCACTTTCCGCAGTCTTCCATTTCACGCTCGGCGATCTCGGCGCGCACGGCCTCGCGCGTTTCGCAGTCGAGAAGGAGGGTGTGCCGCAAATCGTAGTCATCGACCGGATGCCGTCGCCCACCCCGGCGCCGCCGGCTCCGACCCCCACACCCACGCCCACGCCGGTTCCACGGCCCCATCAACGGCAGCCCGTAAGGAACGAAAACCAAACGACGGCGAAGCCCAAGCCCGTGCGTCACGCAAATATTGTCACGCCTCCGAAAACACCCGGCACCGCAACCCCTGGCCCCGCTGTTCCCTACTCGCCTGAGACGCCACCCGCAGGACCTGGCGGCGAAACTCCGGGTCCGTCCACACCAAGTCCGGAACCGTCGCCAACGCTGATCGCCGCCCCCGACATGATCGTCGCGGCAGCATTCCTGCACCGCGTGCAACCGGACTATCCGGCCATCGCAGCAACCGGACACTGGGAAGGCACCGTCGTCGTGCTCATCACACTCGGGCCCGCTGGCGTTATCGAAGCGAAGATCGGCACGTCATCCGTGTATACCGCACTTGATAGCGCCGCGCTGCGGGCTGCGGAGGAAAGCACGTATCGGCCTCCGGAAATCAACGGCAAGCCGGCCATCGAGACCTATCGTGTGATCTACACGTTCACAGTGAGCGACGCCTAAGCCGGCAGGCGCTGCGAAGGAGTTTCTTGGACTACTTGCACGCGGTTGCGCTCGGGATCATCCAAGGCGTCGCCGAGCTTTTCCCGATCAGCAGCGCCGCCCACACCCTCTTGCTTTCTTACCTGTTCGGATGGCGTTTGCCGAGCTTGCCGTTCGTCGTCATGCTCCACTTGGGCACGTTCTTGGCCGTGCTCATCTACTTCGCACGCGATTTCGGGCGACTCATCGCCGGCTTTTTCTCCGGTTTCGGCGATCGATTCGCGCGGCCGCACGAGCGCTTGGCGCTGCTAGTCGTGCTGGGCACGATTCCGCTCGCGATCATCGGCAAGCTCTTCGAGCGCCAGTTCGATGCGCTGTTCGCAAACCCGACGTTTGCAGCTGCGTTCTTGCTCGTCACCGGCCTGGTGCTGTTCGTCGTCGAACGGTTGCGGCAAGGCGGGGAAGCGGCTGAGTCGCTCGGCTACGGCCAAGGATTTTGGATCGGCTTGAGCCAGATCGCGGGTCTGGTGCCGGGTGGTTCGCGCTCCGGATTCTCCATCGCCGCCGGCATGCTCGCCGGTTTGCGACGAGAGGAAGCGGCGCGCTTCTCCTTTCTGCTTGCAGGCCCGGCCATCGTCGGCGCGAGCGTGCTGGAGATGCGCCGCGTCATCCATCCGCATGACGCTCCGGATGCACAGGCAGCCTCTCAGCATGGTATCGCCGCGCTCGGTGTGGCACCGGAGCCTGCTGCCATCATCCTCACGGGCTTCATCGTCGCGTTCATCGCCGGCCTGTTCGCGATCCGGTTCTTCATGCGCTACGTCGATGAACACAAGTTGACACCGTTCGCGATCTACTGCTGGCTTTTCGGCGCGGCCATGCTGGTGCTGATCACGGTGCGCCAACATGCCGGCACGTAAGCAAGCCGGCAGCAGCAACAAAGCCGCTTCCAAACTCAGCCACGTGGCGCGGAACGGGCGCGTGCGCATGGTGGACGTCGCCGCCAAGCCAAGCAGCGTGCGACGCGCGATCGCGGGGGCGACAATCGTCATGCAGCCGCGAACATTGCAGCTCATCCGAGCGCACGACGCGAAGAAGGGCGACGTGCTCGCGACCGCCCAGATCGCCGGCATCATGGGGGCGAAGAGGACGTCCGTGCTCATCCCGCTGTGTCATGCTATCGAGCTCTCCCACGTCGGCGTGGAATTCACCCCGCAGGGCGCCACGCGGCTCGAAGTCCGTTGTAGCGTACGCTGCATCGGCCAGACCGGGGTCGAGATGGAAGCGCTCATGGGCGTGTCCATCGCCGCGCTCACGGTGTACGACATGTGCAAGGCGGTCGATCGCGGCATGCGCGTTGAATCCGTGCGCTTGGAAGAAAAACGCGGTGGCCGGAGCGGCACGTTTCGACGTGCGAAGCGGCGATAGGCGACGTCCGTGGATCGAGTCTGGAAAACGGCGCTGGTCGTCCTCTCCGATAAGGCAGCATCCGGGGAGCGCGCGGACGCCTGCCTGCCGCTGATGCGCGAAGGTCTGCCTGCGGGTTTTTCGGTCACCACGGAAAGCGTCTTGCCGGACGAGCGTCGAGCGCTTGAAGATCTGCTCCGCCGGCTGTGCGATGCCGATCAGGTCGACGTCATCCTCACGTCGGGCGGTACCGGCCTGGCGAGGCGTGACATCACCCCAGAAGCGACGCATGCGATCGCGCATTACTCGGTGCCCGGCATCGGCGAAGCGATGCGTCAGGCAAGCCTGCCGCACGTTCCTACCGCGATGCTCTCGCGCGCGGTCGCGGTGGTGCGCGGCACGACGCTCATCATCAACTTGCCCGGAAATCCCAAGGCGGTCGTCGAGACCCTCGCCGTGGTCGCTCCCGTGCTTGGCCACGCGTGCGAGCTGCTGCAC
>JALYZS010000315.1 GCA_030948745.1 Vulcanimicrobiota bacterium
TGTATGCGCGTGTTCATCTCCAAGAAGTAGAACTGCTCGCCTTCGACGAGGCACTCGATCGTGCCGGCGCTGTCATACCGGGTGGCTGTGCCGAGCTGCACGGCGGCGGCGTGCATGCGCGCGCGCAGCTCCGCGCTGATGCAGGCGGGCGTCTCTTCGACGAGTTTTTGGTGGCGGCGCTGCAGCGAGCAATCCCGCTCGCCTAAATGGATGACGTTGCCGTGGCGATCCCCGAGGATCTGGATCTCGACGTGTTTGGGGTGCGCGAGATAGCGCTCGACGTACAGCGTGGCATCGTTGAAATATGCCTGCGCTTCCTTGGCCGCAAGCGAAAGGGCTTGTTCCAAGTCCGCCGCGCTATGCGCCACTTTGAGGCCTTTGCCTCCGCCGCCGGCCGCCGCCTTGATGGCGATGGGGTAGCCGAACGAATCGGCAAGCGCCCGTGCCTGCTGTGCAGAGGTGACGGGTTGCGTCGTGCCCGGGACGATGGGAAAACCAGCGGCCTGCGCGGTGCGGCGCGCGGCGATCTTGTCGCCCATGCGATCCATCGCGTCCGGGGCAGGACCGATGAAGACGATGCCGGCGGCGGCACAGGCCCTGGCGAAACCGGCGTTCTCCGCCAAGAAACCATAGCCCGGATGCAGCGCGTCGCATTGCGCTTCGCGCGCGACGCTCAAGATGCGCTCGACGTGCAAGTAGGACTGGCTGGCGGCGGCCGGACCGATGCGATAGGCTGCATCCGCGACGCGGGTGTGCAACGCGTCTCGATCCGCATCCGAATACACGGCGACGGCCGGCAGCCCCAGCTCGCGGCACGCGCGGATGACGCGTAGCGCGATCTCCCCGCGATTGGCGACGAGGACGCGCTTAAACATGCAAGGCGTCGAGCCGCGCCGCCGCAGACCAGCTGCGCGGCCGCTCCAGGATGGATTCGCGCGTCACGTCCTGATAACGCAGCTGCGCTCCAGCCCCGCTCGAAGCGCTCGCTGATCGCTGCGCTGCGGCGAGGCGCATGAGTGCCGCGGCGATGGCCGCGTACTCGGCCGGGGCCGGTTGCGGCACGACCTGCACGATCTCAAACGGCACGGCCATGGCTTTAGCCTTGAGTCACAAAGGGATGTTGCCGTGCTTGCGCACCGGACGGCTGACGCGCTTGCCGGCGAGCATGCGCAGTGCGTTGACGAGCACGCGACGGGTTGTGGCGGGATCGATCACCGCGTCGAGATAACCGCGCTCCGCGGCCACGTACGGATTGGCAAAGCGCTCGATGTACTCATTGACGAGCTGCTCGGTCCGGGCAGCGGGCTGTGCGGCTTTGGCGATCTCGTCGCGGAAGATGATCTTGACCGCGGCGTGCGGCCCCATGACCGCGATCTCCGCTGTGGGCCACGCGACGTTGAAATCGGCCCGGATGTGCTTGCTGCACATGACGTCATAGGCACCGCCGTAGGCTTTGCGCGTGATGATGGTGAGTTTGGGCACCGTCGCCTCGGCGAAGGCGTAGAGCAGCTTCGCGCCGTGCTTGATGATGCCGCCGAATTCCTGATTCGTGCCGGGCAGAAAACCGGGCACGTCGACGAAGGTGACGAGCGGGATGTTGAAGGCGTCGCAAAAGCGCACGAAACGCGCGCCTTTGATGGACGAATTGATGTCGAGCACGCCGGCCAGCACCTTGGGCTGGTTGGCGACGATGCCGACGGACGCGCCGCCTAAGCGGGCGAAGCCCACCACGAGCGAGCCGCCGTACATGGCTTGCACTTCGAAGAAATCGCCGTCATCGACGACGCGGCGAACGATCTCGGTGATGTCGTAGGGCAGGTTGGGCGTCGGCGGGATGAGATCGATCAACCTCGGGTCATCCTCGAGCGCCTCATCGCCATCGCCGATGATGGGCGCGTCGTCCACGTTGTTCTGGGGCAGAAATGACAGCAGGTGACGCAGCTGTTCGAAGACGTCGTCTTCGTCCGCGGCGAGGAAATGCGCGACGCCGCTCGTGGTGTTGTGGGTCGTCGCCCCGCCCAGCTCCTCGAAGCTGACCTCTTCACCCGTGACGGTCTTGATGATCTCCGGGCCGGTGATGAACATCTGCGAGATCTTGTCGACCATGAAGACGAAGTCGGTGATCGCAGGGCTGTACACGGCGCCGCCGGCGCACGGCCCGGCGATGATGGAGATCTGCGGCACGACCCCCGAGGCTTGCACGTTGCGCCAGAAGATCTCGGCGTAGCCGCCCAGGCTGACGACGCCTTCCTGGATGCGCGCGCCGCCGGAATCGTTGATGCCGATGATCGGGCAACCGGTCTTCAGCGCCAGATCCATCACTTTGCAGATCTTCTCCGCGAAGACTTCGCCCAGCGATCCGCCGAGCACCGTGAAGTCTTGGGAGAACAAGAACACGCGGCGTCCATCGATCGTGCCAAAGCCCGTGACCACGCCATCGCCCACGAATTTCTTGTCAGCCAAGCCGAACGCATCGGCGCGGTGCACCACAAACGCATCCAGCTCCACAAAGCTGCCCGGATCGAGTAGTTTCGCGACGCGCTCGCGTGCCGTCAGCTTACCGCGCTCGTGCTGGCGCGCGATCGCGGCATCGCCGCCGGGGGCATCCGCCTGTTGCTGTTTACGCTTGAGCAGATCGAGCTCGGCCTGATGTTTCATGAGGGCGTCGTTTCAGAAAGCGGCTGTGCGGACCTCCGTTGTGCAGCGGGTATGCGCGGCGTGCGCAGCAAAATCATAGCGGTTATGCCACAAGTGCTACTGCTGCAATTCGACACTGATCCTGCGTGCGGCGCGCGCCGTCAGAT
>JALYZS010000112.1 GCA_030948745.1 Vulcanimicrobiota bacterium
CGCTCATCACTCAGGTCGCCGGGCGAGCGGGACGCGCTGGCCCCGGCAGCAGAGTGCTCGTCCAGACGTACGCGCCCGACCACTACGCGGTGGCGCTTGCGGCGCAACACGACTACGACACGTTCGCACGCAAGGAGCTCGCGCTGCGCCGCGAGCTGCGCTATCCTCCCTTCGGCAGGCTGGCCTACCTGCTACTGACCGGGATCGACGTCCAAGCAGTCGCGCTGCAAGCGCGGGCATTGGCGGATTCGCTGCGTCGCAGCGCTGGCGGCGTGCTCGTCCTGGGGCCGGCGCCCGACCCGCTCGCCAAAGCTCGCGGCGAGTACCGCTACCGGATCGCGCTCAAAGCAGACCCCGAGGACGCGTTGCTCGACGCATGCGCTCACGCGCAGTCCGTGCGCTTGGAGAGCGGCATCCGTCTGACGGTGGTTGTGGATCCGCGCTAGATGCGCAGCGGTTAGAAGCCGGCGCCAACGCCCGCGGTCAGCCCCGAGATCTGACGTGGAGAAAAGGCGCTGCCGCCGCCGTTCCTCGCAAAACCACCCACTCTAATGAAGAAAGCGCCGCGTTTCGGCGGCGAGAAGACGATGCCCGCGTCTAGGCTGCTCAAGCTCGCCGAACCGGCCCCCGAGCTCAAGCGCGGAAAGACCGCGGCTGAACCGTAGAATGAGGCGCCGTGCCCCAGCCGCGGCAACACCTCGATGCCGAGGCCGCCCCCATTCATGTTGGCACTCGCGGTGGAACGCTGCATCGACAGGTATCCAAGCCCAAGCGCCACGACGGAGGCGTGCGGGTTGAAGTACAGCATGCCTTGCGCATAGGAGACGAGCGGATTATCGTCGCCATGGATGCTGAAGTTGTCGTACTTGATCGCCGCCACGTAGTTGTCTGAGATGCGGCCCACGAGGTCGAGCGAAAAGCCTCCCGCGCCGGCGCTTTTGAAGGGTTGGTTGGTGCCGTTGGCGCCCGAGAAGGTGCCACCGCTGCTGTCGCCCAGGTTGAGGCCGACCGCGATGTAGCCATTGCCTGCTGCGGGCACGGGAGAGGCGCTGGGACTCGGGAAGGGGCCGGGCTCAGGAGCGGCCGAGACCATCGTAGGGTACGCCAAGAGCAGGGCGATCGCCAGCCCCACGCCGCGGAACCGCACTAGGCTTTGTTGGCGGCTCTCGCCAGGCGTGACTTTTTGCGGCTCGCCTTGTTCTTATGGATGATGCCGCGCGCAGCGGCTTTGTCGAACGACGATGCGGCCTGCTTGACCAGCTCGGCCTTTTCGACGTTGGCGGCGGCTTTCTTGAAAACGGTTTTCAGTTTCGTCTTGACGTCCAAGTTGCGCTTGCGGCGTTTCTCGGAAGCGCGCGTCCATTTGCGCGCGGACTTCATGTTGGGCAAGCAACGTCTCCTTGCGCCATGCGAGCGGGAGTGACAGCGAGCAAGTTTCCGTCGCCCTCGGGGCGTCACCTCCGGGGGACTTCGCGTGCCGACGGTGAACGCCGCAGTAGCCCGCGGTCTACGTTTTTTCAAGCACTACGAAAGCCGGATGCCAGCACCAGTCCTCGTCCGCCTCCTCTCTAGCCCGCCGTTGTCGATGACGCTTATCGACGACGTCAAGCGTCGCTTTGCTGGGTCGGGAGAGCTGCTGCACACCGCCCAAGACGGCGACCTTGACCTGTCCGTGTTGACGCTGCAGGCCGATCTGCAAAACCTCAACCCGATGTTGGCGCAGGTGTTCCAAAAGATAGGCGTGGGGCAAGCTGTGGGGCGCGCTTTTCGGCTTGACCTGCAGACCGAGTCCAGCACGACGCTGTCCGAGGAATCGCTGCGCGGCATCGCCGTGGACGCGCATGGCGCTTTGCACGCCCCGGTGTATCTCGCTCACCGCAGCGTTCCGGTCGGAGCGTGGCAGCAGCTGCGCCCGATGGGCTGGAGCCGCAACGGCTTGGCCCATCCCAAAGACGCCCCCATGCTTCCCTATAGCCCGTCAGAATCGGTAGGATTGGCCATAGAGACGGGCTCGCCGACCATCCTCTTCACGTGCCACTTGAACGGCATGGGAGAACGCCATGCGCAATGCGTTCTCGACGCGGTGAGCGCGCCCGACGCGGGCTTCCAAGACGTCGCGGTCTCGCTGGTCGTGGCAGAGCGGACGGGCGGCTGCTTCGCCGTGCTCGAGTTCGGCGATCCCAAACGCTCGCCGCCTGCGCGCGTGCTCAAGCTGATGGAGATCGAAGCCCGGCGCTATGGCGGCGCGCTCGGTGCGGGCATGGCGCTCTCGCACGTGCCGCTCGAAACCGTGCTTGCGACGCTGGCCTCGGCGATCGGTCTGCACGCGGTCGCGGGCCAGGTCATCGAAACGCATCTGAGCGCGCCCTTGGGGAGCGCATGAAGTTCCCGCACATCGCCCTGGCCTGGAGCGATGTCGCGGACATCTTATTGACGGCATATTTCGTCTACGTGGTCTTGCGGTTGATCCGCGGTACCCGCGCGATGCAGATACTACAGGGCTTGGCGCTCTTGCTCGTGCTGCGCGCTGGCGCGCAGTTCTTCCATCTTTGGACGGTGTTCTCGCTGCTCAACGCTTTGCTCATCGTGTCCGGTGTCGCGATTCCGGTCGTGTTTCAGCCCGAGCTGCGCCGTGCATTGGCCCAATTAGGGCGCGCCGGTTTTCAAGATGCACCCTCCGTCGTCAACGGTCGCGAGTCAGTCGAGCGGCTGTGCGTGGTCTTGGGAACGGCCGCGGCTGTGCTCTCGCGCAGCGCGATCGGCGCGATCATCGTCGTGGAGCGTAACGCTGCGCTGGACGACTACATCGAAAGCGGCACGCGAGTGGATGCGCTCGTGACGGCGGAGATGCTCTTGTCGCTGTTCGCACCGCGATCACCCTTGCACGACGGCGCGGTCGTCATCAAGGGCGACCGCATCGCTGCGGCGAGCTGTTTTCTGCCGCTGTCCGAACGCGTGCTGTTCGACCGGCGCATGGGGACGCGCCATCGCGCGGCGCTCGGCATCACCGAGCAGACCGACGCGCTCGCGCTCATCGTCTCCGAAGAGACGGGCGCTATCGCCATCGCGCGCGATGGCAAGCTCGAAGAGCAAAGCGCCAATCCGCAGACGGTGGCGGCGGCGCTGCGCAGCGCTCTCGTCTCCGCGCGCCGCGAGCAGGCACGCCAGACCATCTTCGATTACGCACGCACGCTGCTGAGCCGGGTACACGTGTCATCCAATGGACTTGATAAGACGAAACTTCGGCCTTAAGGTGGCGGCCGTGCTGACGGCTGGCATCTTATGGTTCACCTTCAACTATCTCAGCGCAGCGCCGGCGTATAACAAGACGCTCGACGTGCCGCTGGCGTTGCGCGGGGTCGCGGCTGGACTGGTCGGCTCGAGCAACGTGCACCAGGTGACGCTCGAACTGAGCGGACCGCGTGGGCAGCTCGAGGGTCTCACGCCCGAAGCCTTCAATGCGTTCGTTGATTGCGCGGGCAAAGCCGGCACCGTCGCCCTCAACGTGAGCGTCGTGGGGCCGGGGAGCGAGAAGATCATCGCGGTGAAGCCCTCACAGGCCGTGGTCATCCTCGACCGTTACGCCTACCGGCGCGTGCCCGTCATCACCAACGCGAGCGGCGCGACCGCCAGCATGGCCGATATGGACCCTAAGACCGCGATCGTCGCCGGCGGACAATCGAAGGTCGCGCAGGTCTATGGCGTGCTCGTCGCTTTGGATCTAGCGAGCGCGAACAAGCGGGTGGTCATGCAGTTGAAGGGCGTGGCGGTGGACGCGCGCTTCACGCCGATCTCAGGGCTGACGGTCGCACCCGCAAACGTACGCGTCACCGTGGTGCCGAGAAAAGCGCATGCCTGATCCGCTCACGCGAGCTGCGCGATGAATTCACTGTTCGGCACTGACGGCGTGCGCGGTGTCGCCAACGAGTTTTTGACGCCGGAGCTGGCGTTTGCGCTCGGGCGGGCAGGCGGTTTTGTGCTCGCAGCGCACGGTGAACGGCGGCCCGTGCTCGTAGGCCGCGACACGCGCTGCTCGGGCCCCATGCTCGACTATGCGCTCAGTGCGGGGATCTGCTCGATCGGGCTCGACGTTTGGTCGCTTGGGATCGTCCCGACGCCAGGCGTCGCTTGGCTCACACACCATTTGGGCGCCGCAGCAGGCGTCATGATCTCCGCCTCGCACAATCCGATCGAGGACAACGGCATCAAGTTCTTCGCACGCGACGGCTGCAAGCTGTCCGACGCGCTGGAGGATGAGATCGCCGCCAAGGTCAGCGGCACGGAAGTGCTGCCGCGCGCCCTGGGTGCCAGTGTGGGCATCATCGTCGATCGCCGTCGCATGGTGAAACGCTATGCCGCCCACTGCCGCGCGCTCGGCGCAACGCTTGCCGGCCGCAGCCTGGTCGTGGACGCGGCCTATGGCGCGGCCTACGAGCTTGCGCCCGCTGTCTTCACGGAATTGGGCGCCCAGGTCGTGCGCTTGCACTGCACGCCGAATGGCAAGAAGATCAACGTGGGCTGCGGTTCCACCGATTTGACGCCGCTGCGCGCCGCAGTCGAGGCGCACCCGGGCAGCGTCGGGATCGCGTTCGATGGTGACGCGGACCGTGCGCTTTTCATCGACGAACGCGGCCGTGAGGTCAGCGGCGATCACGTGCTCGCCATGCGCGCGCAGCATCTCTTAGCAACCGACGCATTGCCCGAGCGCACGGTCGTCGCCACGGTCATGAGCAACATCGGTCTCGAGCGTTCGTTGCACGCTATGGGTGGCCGGCTATTGCGCACGCCGGTCGGCGACCGCTACGTGCTGGAGGCCATGCAGCGCGGGGGCTACCGTCTAGGCGGCGAGCAATCCGGACATATCATCGACTTGGCGGCGAACACGACCGGTGACGGGATCGCGACCGCAGTCGCCGTCGTCAGTCTGATGCAAGACGGCAAGCGACTGGCAGAGCTCGCCGACACGATGCAACGTTATCCGCAGGTTTTGATCAACGTGACCGTCGCCGACAAGCGCTGCCTGCAGACCGATGCGCTGCAGGCGGTCATCACTGCGTGCGAACGCTCGCTTGGTAGCGAAGGCAGAATTCTCGTGCGCGCGTCCGGCACCGAGCCGCTGATACGCGTGATGATAGAAGGCCGCGACGAAACCAACATCCGCAGGTTGGCCGAAGGGGTCGCACAGGCCATCCGCGAGGCGCAGGCGACAGGAGTCGCCCCCACCCCTTCCCAATAGGGCGGAGCCTAGACGTGATAACAGGCACGGACACGACCCGCCCGTTACCTTATACTTTGTAGGTGCGGAATAGCCGGTAGAGCCGGCGAGGCACCTTTTTTGCAGCGACCCGGTTCGGGTGAAGAACCGGTTTCGCACAGCCAGGCCGAACCCGCGCGGTGCACCGATCGCACTCGCGGGGCGGGGGATCCAGAACCGGACATTGGGGTGAATCTGCGTGGATGCGCAGAGGCGCGATCTTTCAGCGCTAACCCGTCAGCTAACCCCGTAGGCGATCGAGAGAGGACATGTTGCGAACGCTTTCAACGCGCTATCTGCTTGCCTTTATTTCTGCGGGCGTGCTGCTCGCCAACCCCAACCCCGCGTTCAGTGCTGCGGACCGCTACACGGTGCGCCACGGCGACACCCTAACCGCCATCGCTCGTCGCACACACACCCGTGTCAGCCGGCTCGAACGCCTCAACCACCTGGCCGACGCCGATTATCTGCGCGACGGGCAGCAGCTCACCTTGCAGGCGCGCACGGCGCCGCGGGCGCGCTCGAAATCGCGCGCCTACGATCGCGCCTTCGTAGTGCGGACGCGCCTCGTGAACGAGCGCATTGCAAAGCTCGTGCGTGCACAGCACGCTCGTACTCGTACGCCCGCTACCATGACGGCGGAGCAGACCACGCGAGCCTTGGCCGCGAACCAAGCACTTTGGATGGCGACGAACAACGGCAGTGCCGCCGGCGGTTTCACGCTCAGCCGCGCGTACGCTGCGGCCCGAAGGGCGATCGCGTTTGAACTTCGGCTCACCCACACGGCGCTGCGGTTCTTAGGCGTGCCCTATGCCTGGGGCGGCACGTCCTTCGCGGGCGTCGATTGCTCAGGTTTCGTGCAGACCGTGTTCCGGCGCAACGGCATCGAGCTGCCGCGGACGGCGGATGCGCAGTACGAGGTCGGCCACCTAGTGGCGCAAAACCGCTTGCAACCCGGCGATCTCGTGTTCTTCCAGACCTACGCCGCGGGGGCATCGCATGTCGGCATCTACGTGGGTGCTGGGCGCTTCGTGCACGCTTCCTCGTCCAGCGGTGTGCGCGTGGACTCGCTCACCGAAGCCTACTACGCGAGTCGCTACCTCGGCGCGCGCCGCGAGCTCGTCCTCTAGCATTACCTCGCCGCGGGCGGCGCGTACATCAGCATATTGCTGGCGCGGGCCGGGGCTGCCCGATCGTCACGCGGTCATTCCCGACAACGCGGCGTCGAGCGCAGCAAGCCCTTCGTCGAGTTCGGATTTTTGGATCACGAGCGGCGGAGCGATCATCACGACGTTGAAACGCCCGAACGCATAGACCCCACGCTGTAGCAGCCGCGAGAAAAACTCCTTCATGACTTGTGAGGCTGGACCGTGCCACGGCGCGAGTGGTTCCTTGGTCGTGCGGTCCCAGACGAGCTCGATCGCGAACATGGCACCGATTCCGCGCACATCGCCGACTATTGCATGCTTTCTCTGCAGCGCCTCGAGTCCCGAACGCAGCCAGCTCTCGAGCTGCAGCGCGCGCTGGAAAAGCTGCCCCTCGCCGTAGGCGCGCAGCGCGGCCAGCCCCGCTGCCATCGCGAGCGGGTGGCCCGCGTACGTATGACCGCACCACAACATCGTCGTGTCGAAATGCGCGGCCAGTGATTCGCGCACGAGCACACCGCCGAGCGGTACGTACGCGGACGTCACGCCCTTGGCGATCGTGATCATGTCGGGAACCACGTCGAAGCGCTGGGCCGCAAACGGCGCCCCGACGCGCCCGAATCCGGTCATGACCTCATCGAAGATCAACACGATGCCGTGGCGATCGCAGATGTCGCGCAGGCCCTGCAGATACCCAGGCGGATACACGATCACGCCATTCGACCCTACGACCGGTTCGAGCATGATCGCCGCCACTCGCGCGGGATCTTCATGCAGAAGGACAAGCTCGACGTGTTCCAGCGCACGGCGGGTCTCTTCAGCCGGATCGCTCGTGTGGAAGGGGCTGCGGTACGGAAAAGGCGCGAAAAAACGCACAACGCCGGGCATGCCGGGCTCGGCTGCCCAGCGCCGGTTCTCGCCCGTGAGCGTGCTCGCTCCTAAGGTAGAGCCGTGGAACGAGCGATAGGCGGTGAGCACTTTGAGCCGGCCGGAACGCATACGGGCGATCTTGATCGCGTCCTCGTTCGCATCTGCGCCGGAGCTCGTGAAAAAGGTACGGGCGCCCTCGGGCCACGGCGCGATCGACGAAAGTTCGTGCCCAAGCTCGGCGCGCACATCGTTGCCGAAGGACGGCGGAGCGTAGCACAACCGAGCTGCCTGTTGCTGGATGGCGGTGACGACGCGCGGGTGCCCATGGCCAAGGTTGACCGCGATGAGCCCCGACGAGAGATCCAAATAACGCTTGCCGGCGGCATCTTCATAGTAGACACCTGCGGCCCGCACGATCATGGGCGGGTCGCCCGCTTTTTGCACCGACCACGGCGTGAGGATGTGGCGCGAGTGCAGCTCGCGTAGACTGTCAGCGCTGACCAGCATAGAGCGACCTTCGGATGGCGGTGCGCGATTTCCTGATAAGGTCGGCGCCCGTCGCGGCGCGAACGCAGCCGTGCCCGGTTGATGAGCCCAGGAGGACGTCCTTCATGAAAGCGCTTGAGCGCCCCACCGTCGGCTTGCGCATCGGCGACGCGGTCCTGCCCTCGCAGGGCGAGCACGTGGACGTCACCGACCCTTCGAGCGGCGAAGTCCTCGCGCGCGTGCCGCGGTCAACCGCGCCCGAGATCGACAGTGCGGTAAAGGCGGCGGGCCGCGCGTATGCCGACTGGTCGGCCGTGCCGGTCGTCGAGCGCGTGCACCGGATGTTCCCCTTTGCGACGTTGCTCGACCGGCATAAGGAAGATCTGGCGCGGCTGGTCAGCCAAGAGAACGGCAAGTCATTGCCGGATGCCCGTGCAGAAGTCCGCCGCGGAATCGAGCTGGTCGAGTTCGCCTGCGGCATGCCGAGCCTGCTCGTGGGCGACAGCCTGGAAGAGGTCGCACGGGGCATCGATTCGCAGACATTTCGCCAGCCGCTCGGCATTTGCGCCGGCGTCACGCCATTCAATTTTCCGTGCATGGTCCCGCTGTGGATGTACCCGCTGGCGATCGCCGCGGGTAACACCTTCGTGTTGAAGCCCTCGCCGCTGACGCCGCTCACGGCCATGCGCTGCGCGGAGCTGTTCTATGATTGCGATTTTCCTGCGGGCGTGCTCAACGTCGTGCACGGTGAGAAAGAAGCAGTCGAAATGCTGCTCGTGCATCCCGACGTCCGGGCAGTCTCCTTTGTGGGCTCCTCGAAGGTCGCGCGCGCCGTTCAGCGGCTCGCGGTGGAGCAGCGCAAACGGGTGCAGGCGCTGGGGGGCGCAAAAAATCACCTCATCGTCATGCCGGACGGTTTGAATGATATGACGCGCGATGCGATCATGTCGTCGGCGTTCGGCGGGGCGGGCGAGCGCTGCTTGGCGGGTTCGGTCGTCGTTGCCGTCGGCGAGGCGGGTGATGCCGTCGTGAAGATGTTGCGCGAGGCATGCGGCCGCCTGAAGCTGGGCCTTGCGATGGATGAAGACACGGGCATGGG
>JALYZS010000131.1 GCA_030948745.1 Vulcanimicrobiota bacterium
CTGCAGAGCCGTCAGTTCGAAGTGCGCACCAAGCGGCCGATCGCCGTCGACACGGACGGGGAGATCACCACGCAGACGCCGGCCGTGTTCAAAATCCAGCCGCATGCCCTGGCGATCTTTGCGCCGGCCTCCGGCGGCTGACCAGCGCTATGCCCTGGATGCCAGACCGTTACGCACCGCGCATCTCGGAAATCCCTGTCGCCGACCTGTATGCCGAAGGCGTGCGCGGCGTCATCGTCGATCTCGACAACACGCTGGTTGGCTATCGGCACGAGGCGCCCGCGCCTGAGGTCGCCGCATGGGTGGAAAGCGCAACGGCCCAGGGCCTGCGCTTAGTCGTCGTGTCCAACAATGTTCGCGCCTGGGTCGAAGAGGTGGCCACGAATTTGAAGATCTCGTTCGTCCACAAAGCGGCAAAGCCGCTGCCGGTGGGGTTCGGCAAAGCGTTGCAGCTGCTGAAAACGACTCGCAAAGAGACGATCGTAATCGGCGATCAGTTCTTCACCGACGTCATCGGTGCCAAGCTCTACGGCTTGCGGGTCATCCTGACCGAACCCATCGTGCCGCGCGAGCATCGTGTCATGCGCTTCGTGCGCCGTTTGGAGCGGATGATCATCCGCAACCGGGCGAAGCGCTTTTAGGCGCTGCGCTGCATCGCGACCGGTTCGCTCGCTTTGACCGCGGTTTCGTCCGCCTGACGCTGCAGCAGCGTCTCCGAATTTGCGACTGCCCAGTTGTGCAGCTGTTGCAGGATCGGCAGCAAGCTGCGGCCCAGCGGCGTGAGCGAATATTCAACACGCGGCGGGATCTCTGCGTAGGCTTTGCGGCTCACCAGACCATCATGTTCCAGATCGCGCAGCTGACGCGTCAGCACTTTCGGTGTCACGCCCTCCATGGCGCGCTGCAGTTCGCGGAAGCGCTTGGTGCCGTCACCGAGGTTTGCGATGACGATGACCTTCCATTTGTCGGCGATCATCGCGATTGTGCGCTGGATGGGGCAGACGAGCTTGGTCGAATATGTCATGCTGTGCTTCCTTTTGGCTATATAGTTTCTTTTGGACACTGGAATTGCCCTCCCCTTGAAAACGCTGTTTCCTGGCCTTCCGCCCTGGGTATCTCCTGACAGCACACGCTTATAAAAGGAGAATCCGGTGGACGACAATCGCGATCTCAAGACACAAGCGCAGCAAGCAGCGCGGGAAGTAGGCGGCAAAGCCAAAGGCCTTCTGCGCGAGCAAATGGACCAACGCTTCGGCGCCTTCGGCGACCAACTCAAGGGGGCGGCGGGTGAGATCCGCACCGCAGGCGAGCATCTGCGGACCCGCGGCAGCGAGACCGCCGCGAATTTGGCGGATGGCCTCGCCGAGCGCACCGAGCGCGTCGCGCAGTATCTGCAGACGACGGATCCCCAACGGCTCATGGATGATGTCGAGAACTTCGCACGCCGTCAGCCCTGGGTGATCGCCGGTGCGGGCGTGCTCCTGGGCTTAGCGGCGTCGCGCACGCTCAAGGCGGCGCGCACGAAACGCTTCGCGGAACGCTATGGCACGGCCGGCGGTTATCAGTCGCGTTACGACGGCGACTATGGTTATGTCACCGGCCGCGAATATGGCTACGCCCGGGCGGGCGAAGCGGAGTTCGGCGGCGCACCGCCTCCGACGACCGGCCCCGACGAATCGCTCACCCCATACGGTAGCCCGTAATGGCGGAGTTTCGACAAGAAGCGGATCTGCATGACCTGCCCATCGGGGATCTGCTCAAGCGCCTTTCGCACGAGACGACACTCCTGCTGCGGCAAGAGATCGATCTCGCAAAAGCCGAGGTCAGTGAGAAGGGCAAACAGGCAGGCAAGGGCGCGAGCATGTTCGGCGCCGCAGGCGTGGCGGCGCTGGCCGCGGTTGGCGCGCTGACCGCCTTTCTGATCATCGCACTGAGCTCCGTCATGGCCGCGTGGCTGGCAGCGCTCATCGTCACCATCGTCTATGGCGTCGTCGCGTTCGTCCTGGCCCAATCCGGCAAGCACAAATTCGCAGCAGCCAAGCCGTTGATGCCGACGCAAACCATTCAAACGCTAAAGGAGGATGTCCAATGGGCAAAGACCCGCGCCGGATCCGCGAGGAGATAGAAGCGACTCGCGAACGCATGGGAGATACGGTGGAAGCAATCGGCTACCGGGCCGACGTCCCTTCGCGCATGAAGGAAAACATCGCTGAGAAAGTGGGCTCTGTGAAAGACAAGATTTCGGACGGCATGGATGCCGTGAAGGCGCGCCTGGGTGGTTTCAAGGACAACGTGAGCGAGGCCGTCCCCTCGCGTGACGACGTGAAGCGCGCGACCTCTCGGGCGGTCGACATCGCGCGCGAGAACCCGCTCGGGCTCGTGCTCGGGGGCGTCGCTCTCGGTTTTATGGCTGGGCTCTTGATCCCGACGACGCGTGCTGAGGCGGAAGCCGTGCGGCCGCTCGCCGAGAACGTCAAGCAGATGGCGCAGGATGCAGGCCACAGCGTGAGCGAGCACGGCAAGCAAATGCTGCACGAGATGGCGGCCCCGGCGAAGGAAGCCGCGCAGCGTCATGGCCAGCAGCTCGCTTCCGAACTGCGCGATCGCGTCGGCGGTGCCGCGAGCAGCGGTGGCGCGGGCCGTTCAAGCAGCGATGCGACCGATTACGCGCAAAGCACCCCGGGCTATGCGTCGCAGTCGAGCAGGGGACCCGAGGCGCCCTAGCCCCCCGATACCGCGGTCAGCGTCCATCGGTGAAAGGAAAACGCCGCGAGCGGTTCGCGGCGTTTCTCTTGGAAGGTCTATCGGCCGGCGGCGCTGTTATGCTTGAGCAAGTCGTTGGGTTGCAGGTACACGCGCGAGTCGTGGTAGTCTAGGTAGAGCGTGAAATAACGCAGCAAGTCGTACCCGATGAGCCCGTCATTATCTTCGCTTTCGAAGCCAGGGTTTTCCACGGTCTGGTACATGAGCCAGTCCTGAAAATTGATCCCGCCGAGCGCGAAGCTCTTCACTTCTATCGCCTTGAGCCGCAGCTCACCTCCCACGCCGGATCCGCGCAGGAACGGGTAGTTCCGGTTGAACAAACCTCCCTTGCCTTCGTCCTTCACGTCATCGGGATGCGCACTCGCAAACGATGAATAGATAAGTGCGCCGGCCGCTCCCGTGTCGAGGATGAAGTGCGTGCCGATGGCATTGCCGACTTGTGCGCTGATATAGGGCACACCATCATCCAGTAAAGCCTCCAGGGCGATCGCATCCGCTGGCGGTATGAAGAACCCCGGCTGAGTGGCAACGAGCGTGCTGTGCTGATAGTCGATCGTGAGCGCCGCGTTCGAGATGAAATCAAAACCCAAAAGACCGACCGACCGAGTCTGCTCGTCCGGATCGGAGGTGAACGGTAGGCTTTCAACCACGACGTTGTGCATGACGAGATCGCCGATGCGGATCTCCGGGATCAAGGACCGGCTGGCCTCATAGACACCCGCGGTCGTGGCGATCTCGCGACCCAAGGGCTGCAAGCCGAGCTGGTGCGCGATGCCCGTGTCGATTGCGATTCCCGAGGCGCCGGAATCTAAAAAGAAATCCAAGCCCCGGCCACCGATCTGCAGGCGCACGATGACCTTGCTGTTGACGATACGCACGGGAATGCTCAGGCTGCGTTTGCCCGTCGGGAATTGTACCAAACCGGCATTATTGGGCGGCGCTTCAAGATCATGCGCGCTGACGGCTGCGTCGAATGTGTCGCGGCGGACGGCCCAATCGGCGTCGTTCTGCGGGTGTCCGTCACTTTCGTGGACGTGCCACGCTTCGGTGATGCCCTGCACCGTGTGGAAATCCGAGTACGTCGTGACCGCGCGGCGTGTCGGATAGATCGCTTCGGTCCGCTCGAGCAGATAGTTCTGTTTGTCGTAAAAGCGCCACTCGTGCCGCCCGCCCTTGGGATTGATCTCCACCACGTAGGCCGGAAATGGGAAGGCCACCTCGCCCATCAGCCGTACGCCGCCTGCTGTGGTCGGCGCGGCTTTGCTGATGGCGTCCTCGCTGATCGCGTTTTCGGGGTGGACGTCGTGCAGCGCGATGACTTGGCCGTTCTCGTTCTGGCGCCAGTGTTGTCCGTTGACCTTGCCGGACTGGTAACTGAGCACCCCGAGCTGTACGCTCTCGCGCCAGCCGTCGTGCTTCGACCAGACAGCGCGATAGGTGCCTTTGATCCCGTATTCGACGATATCGCCTTCTTCGACGTCGCTATGGAACCGGCTCGCATCGCCGACCGCCTTGGCATGCGAGGCGAGCAGTTCTTGTAGCGTCATCGTCGTGGGCACGATGCCCGCTGGCGGATCGGCATTGACGTGCGTATCGGCGCGCGCCGCCGCTGCGCCTGTGCCCAGGCAGCCGAGAACGCAAGCGAGCGCGAGCGCGAGCGCCCGCGCATCAGTGCGTCGCAAAGCGCTTGAACAAGCTGGGCAGATTGAAGAGCCCGCTTGCAATGAGGGAAAAAACCGCAAGACAAACTTTATCTTTCACGGCTCTCATCTGAAACGTCACCGCTTCCAACCAATTCTTTAATTTTCTCCGAAATGCGTGCCGCCGCCTGGCCGAATGGCGCCCGGCACGGCAGTACCGTGGCATTCTATGACGGGGCCCTGAGGCGAAGTGCCTTGCTACTGCCACACCGTCGGCTGACTGCGGGGAAAGCGCTTCACCCTAAGGGATAAGGAGCCTGGTCGTGGCTTCAGCCACGGCGCTGCAAGCAATTCAGGAGGAAAGCATATGGTACGATTCGCGTTCCTCCGCGTCGTGCTCATCGCGCTCATCGTCTTGTGCCAGGCAACATGGACACTGGCAGGGACGACCGGCAATATCGATGGCACGGTGCGGGATCAGAACGGCAATCCGATCGCAAATGCGAGTGTCACGATGGCCGCGCCTTCCGTGCATGGCCAAACCGTCACGACAAGCACGAGCGGATTTTTTTCGGCGCTCAACCTTCCGCCCGACACCTACGCAGTCACCGCCAGCAAAGACGGCTTCGATCCCGCAACGGTCTACGGCGTGACGGTGCAAGCCGACCAGACCTCCCGCACCGAGATCACCTTGCATCCGGCGGCGAAAGTGCTCGCTCGCGTCACCTCGACGGCCGCGGCCAGCGTCGTCAGCCGCAGCGTCACGGGCGATCTCTATGCCGTGAACTCCCAGGCGATCAGCAACTATCAAGGCGCCAACGGCGGCAGCGAAGCACTGTATAGCCAGAACTCGGTGGTGGGTTCGCTACCCGGCGTCGTCAAGCAGACACTGGGTACGGGCGGCGGCTACACCGGCCAAGGCTCGTTGAGCCTGCGCGGCGGCAGTTTCGACCAGGTCGGTTATGAACTCGACGGCGTGCCGCTCAACCGTGGCTTCGACTTCTACAACGGCACGACGTTCCTCACCAACGGCATCGGCGCGCTCGAAGTGTATACCGGCGGATCGCCCGCGAGCCAAGGCCGGGCGATGTCGGGCTTCATCAACGAGATCATCCAGCGCGGCAAGTATCCGGGCGGCGGCGACATCACGGGTGTCGTGGGTTCGCCCGTGTTCAACCACTCCGTCAACGCCGATGTCTACGGCGGTACGCCGGACAATCGCTTCACCTACTACGTCTCGACACTGGCAGTGAACTCGGATTATAACTACGTCAATCGCAGCAATCAGGCGAACACGTCGGTCGTCGTTCCGGCGAACGACCCGGGCTGCAACGCGTTCAACGCCTCAACCAACGCCGCCGCGGCGCTGGGCCAGACGGGCTCGATACCGCAGCTGGCCGGTGGACCATACTTGAACTGCGCCGTCACCAACGTCTTGACCCAGCCGCAGTTCAACGCGATCGTCGGTTCAGCGCCAAGCGCCATGGAACGCGACACCGTCGCCAACTTCCACTACAACCTCACGCACAACGGGTTGAACGATGATCTGCAAGCCCTGTACGTGGTTGGCATCTCGAATCAATCTCCCACCGTCGTCTATGGGAACATCCATCAGGATCCGTCGATCTCGAACAACTGCTGTCTGACGGGCTTCGACGGCTCGCAATTGACCTGGCTCCACGGGTTCTTCTACCGCGGCACGATAAACCAGCCGTACAACCCCGGCCTGCTCGCGACGCTCACCTATCCCACCGCGTACGGCCAGGCGAGCGGACCGATCCCACCGACGTTCCAAGACAGCAACTCGACGCAATACTCCATCGCCAAACTGGGGTACACGCGAGCCCTCAACGATTCTTCGTTCATCCGCCTCTACGGCTATAAGGCCTACTCGTACTGGATGACCGACGCCCCGATCAACGTGGGATACTGGTACCAGCTGCATGACAACGACACCGGCGTCACGCTCGAGTACCAGAACCAGATCAACCAGCACAACTTGCTCAGCCTCAATGCGGACTACAGCCGCGACATTACGTTGCGGCATCTGTACGTGAACGCGAGCAGTGG